>JAVEUB010000122.1:0-8131 GCA_034005785.1 Cloacimonas sp. (SeqCode)
GGGAATAATCCGCTTGGTGCATATTGGGCTTGCTCTCTGCTTTGTTTCTTTTTGCCGGTTGTTTGGCTTTGTTCATGATCTCACCTCAAGTAGCACTTTCTTTTCATCGAGTCTTTCATAACTATAGTTTGGGGCTGGGGATGGAACCTGGCTATCAAAGGTTAGCCCCAAGTCCTGATACTTTTCGCCATTATGCAATTCACTCAGAATAGCTTTGGCAGCAAATTGTTTTATATCCATGCCCTTTCTGGCAGCCAGGTGATGTATGCGTTTATAATCTGCTTCCGAAAGTGTAATAGCATATTCCTTGGTAGTAGAGATGTGCAAATTCACCCCCAAAGCTCTGGCATATTTAAACATGAATTCCAGGGTGGGCTCTGTGTTATATTTCTCAAATCTGGATATTGCTGCCTGTTTGGTTCCCATTTTAGTGGCAATCTCTGCCTGAGTTAGCCCTTTAGCTTCTCTGATATCCATCAAGAGAAATATTATATCTCTATTCAGATAATACAGTGCCAGTTCATCATCTTCATCGGCTTCCGGCAAATAGGGATTATATTGCTCAAATTCATATCCTTCTTCTATCAGCTTGATCACTTCATTTTTGCGTTTGATTAGCAAATCCATTTTTTCTTTGGAGATGTGTGTCATTTATTTGTCTCCCATCACTTCTTTTTTGCGTTTTATGGCTTTCTCTATGGAATTTCCATCGTCAGTTTTGCTTTCAGCCAAAAGGATTAGGATTCCATCTTGATAATAACAAAAATATACTCTGATAGTGCATTGTTTTGAGGGTTTGCCACGATACTCATATACATCGGTTTCCAACTTTGCCAGATATCTCTTTTCCCAAGGTTTCTTGCTTTCACATACTATTTCGTTTGTCAGCCAGGAAACGTCCTTGTGGATAAGCTTATACATAAAGGTATCAAGTGCTTTCCATCCAATTCCACATTTCAATCTCAAATCTTTTGTGATTATTTCTTTAATACGGTTTTTTGAACTGGTTGCTTCTCTTACAGGATAGTAGTATATCATCATTCTACTGCATCCTTTTTGAGTTACAAGAGACAATATAACGCAAGCGTTATATATGTCAACTGGTATTTTTCAATCTGTTGATATTTAGCCATATAGCACCCATCTAAGCTGGAATATTTCCTTACTGGTCAGTTGTTGCCGGAGCTTTGCCTCAATTTCTTTTATCAGGTTTTCTCTTTGGGCATCTATCTTGTCCTGAGCCTCAAAAAGCGTTCGGCGTTTGCTGTTTCGGGATGCTTCCAGGGTGCGCAGTTCTTTTTGGTTGTTCAGCTTGTCTTCCAACGAAACCGCGGTTCGGGATTGCTTACGTACTTCTTTCATCTTTTTATCGATGTCCTTAATCTCATATTCCAAGCCGTTTTTCAGGTCTTCACTCCAACTTTCTATCTTTAGGGCTTCGGCATCGAAGAACATGGCGTTACGCTTGGAGATATCTTGCCGGATAATATCAGTTTGGGCTTTTATATCTTCAGCAATTTTGTCCTTTACCTCTGTTTGGGTTTGCTCTCCGGAATCCAACATCCCTGCAACACGTCCGGAATATTTGAACAGCTTCTGAACATCCTCAGCAGCTATCATTTCGCCATCAATGGTTGCAGCGGATAAAAGCAGATACTCTTCAGTTTGCTCAAATGATTCTGCGGATAGCAGGGCAAGGCTAAGGTAACCTTCTTTACCGATGAACTGCTCCAAAGCAAAGCTTCTTCCCTGAGAGGGATCATAAGTAAATTCCACCAACGCCGGGGGCAGGGTGCGCTTCTTTGCCTTATCTATCAGCTTGGTAGCCAGAGGATGGGATAATCGGTACAGAAAGGCATCTCCGCTACGCCTTGGCAATTCATATAGCCCCAAAGGTATATCCAAATCTGTAAATGGGTTCGTGTGCAAAACAAAGCCGGAATCGCAGTTAAACTCTGCATATCCATCTAACTCGTGCTTACTGAGCTGCATAAGCTGTTGTTCATAGCGGGATAGCAAGTCGCTGGATTTATCATCCCGTAACTTAAGCTTTTGGCGCACTTCATCGTCAAAGTTTTCCAGCAGTTTCTGGCGGGATTTGGTAACTGTTTCATCTATCAGATCCATCAAATCCAGTTGCAAATCGTCAAATGCCTTGTTTATCTCCTCTTGTGCTCTGCAATTTTGATAGATATCCACAATCCGTTTTTCAAAATCCACCCCAGATTCTATTGCCCCCAAAACCTCATCACTGGCTCCAAAGATACCCTCAAACAGGTGGAATTTGTCATTCAGCAATTCATACACCCGCTGATCGGCGGCATTTTTGTTATTAAGGAAGTTTACTACCACCACATCGTGTTTTTGCCCATATCTGTGGCATCTGCCTATGCGCTGCTCTATTCTTTGGGGATTCCAGGGCAGATCATAGTTTACCACCAGAGAGCAGAATTGCAGGTTAATCCCCTCTGCACCTGCTTCGGTGGCTATCATTATGCTTCCTTCATCTTTAAAGTAATCCACAATAGCGGTGCGCATATCTGCTGTGCGTGATCCGGTTACCTTATCTGTTCCGGCGTTCTTTATAGCCCAGTTCTTGTATATCATGCGTGAATCTTCATCGGTATTAGAGCCATTGAATAGCACTATGCCCTTGCCATAAGGAGTACCCATAAGAACCCTTTGAATGTAGCTCTGAGTTTTGCGGGATTCGGTAAAGATAATCGCTTTGCGGGGTGCACCCAGGATATCTGCTTGCTTAAAAGCCTTTTCCAGAGCAATCAATAATGCCCTTCCCTTGGCGTTGTATTGGATAGATGAGGCAAGTGCTTGCAGGCTTTGTAAATCCTTAACCTCGTTTTTGATGGCAGCAAGGTCTTCTGGTGATATCCCATTTGTAGCTGTTACTGTTTCCAGCTCTTCCGTATCTTCATCAAAGCAATCTATATCGCCAGCAAATTCTTCTGATAAGGCTACCGTTTCGTCTTGTTTGGCGATGCGTTTGAGCAGACGTTTAATAATGGTTTCCAAGGCACCGGCAATGGCATAGGAAGATGATGCCATAAGCTTGCGCATTACCAGGATTATCAAGCTCCTCTGTCCCGCAGGAAGGGCTTGCAGGTTATCCCTGCGCAGATATTCCGAAACCAGATTATACAGCTTATCTTCATTTTCTTCAGGGCTAAACTCCTGTAAGATGGGAAAACGTTTGGTGAACTTTATGTAGGGTTCCACTTGTCGCCTTAACGTTCTATGGCAAACAGGTTTAAGGCGATGCTTCAGTTCATTAAAAGCATCCTGTTCATCCAGATAAGAATAGTGCTCCCTAAAGGTTTTTACATCCCCAAAAATGTGCTCGTCAATGAAGCTAACCAAACCAAAAAGCTCCAGGATAGAGTTTTGCAGGGGAGTGGCAGTCAGTAGCAGTTTGGGTGCACTCATCAAAGCAAGTTTAAGGGTGTTTGCCATGATATTGGTAGGCTTGTAAACGTTTCTAAGGCGATGCGCTTCGTCGATAACTACAAGATCCCAAGGAACTGAGCTAACCTCGGATGCTTTGTTTTTGGCAAAGTGATAGGAGCAGATTATTATCTGGCTTTTGCGGAAGGGCTGAAGCGTCCCTTTTCTAAAATCTGCATTATAGGATTTGGTTTCCAGTATTTCACAGGGGATAAAGAACTTCTCTGTGATCTCCTGAAACCACTGTTTACGAAGGTTGGCAGGTGTTATAATAAGAATGCTTCTTTTGTGTTCCGCCCACTTTTGGGCGATAAGTAAGCCTGCTTCTATTGTTTTACCCAACCCAACTTCATCTGCAAGCAGAGCTCCTTTGGACAGAGGCGATTGAAAGGCAAACAAGGCAGCATCAATCTGGTGGGGATTTAGATCCACTTGCGCATCAACAAGGGTTCCTGCAAAGCGTTCTTCGCTATCCGAAGCGCACTTCTTGGTTAGCTCGTAGGCAAAATATTGTGAATGATAGTTAGTAAGACTCATTTAGTTTCCGATCCCCAGCTTAGATAACCTTTATTCTTTTTCATGTACATGATTTGTTAGTTGAGATGCTGTCAAGGAAAAGTTCGTTTTCAGAACCAGTAAACAAAAATGGCCAAGCAGTTTTGTTTCCTCCATCCTCCGAAGGGGTAGATAGGCATCTTTGCTCAGGTCAGGATGCCTGGCATCAGTAAGTTCTTTGTAATCTTATGTTGCACCCGTATCTTCAATTACAGCGAAGAGTGAAGCATCGGCACAAGTTACAAGTGTATCTACTGAACTTGATTCCGGGTATCTGTAACCAGGCATTGTGACATAATTCTCCGTAGTTAATCTGTCACAGTGCTCAAAGCCTCTCCCATTCAGCATCTCGGGTGTTTTACCCTCAACCTGAACCACTGTGACATTTTTTATAGTGCCTAATTTGTCACCTTGGTCTTGCTCTTGAATGCCCCTCAGATGAGCTTCAGAAGTCGCTTTCATCAGCGCCTCCCTTATTATAGTAATAGGTTCTACTATCTTTTACTGCTATAAGACGGAAAGTCCTTTCTGCGAGATATCCGAAACCAGTCCATAATCAGCGCAAATTTGCAATAATCGTGATACAAAAAAGTCCAGAAACGTCCAAAAAGCACTGTGACATTTCCAAAGCCAGTCCTATCTATCTCCTTGTCTGATAAACCAATACGACCAATGTGACAGATGATACTCATTTGCAAGTTTGGGTGAGACTTTATATCTATCATAGTCATTACTGCGTAGGAGCTTGTGCGAAAACTGCAAAACCTTCTGTCATTCCCGTGGAGACGGGAATCCAGCCCTGATGAATCCCATTAGGGGTGACACAAATAAAGCATTGCAGTATAGACATCTATCTTCCGTTCTTACAGAACTTATAAATGGGCTGGATTCCTGCCTCCGCAGGAATGACAGGAAAAAATGGGGGAATGCCTGAAATAAAGGGAATGCCTGTTGAAAAAAGCAGGTTGACAAAAAACCATACCATACACAACTATGTTTTTAAGGAGTTTTAATGCTTAAACATGTATCTCGTAAAGAGGTTATACTTTGAATGCTGAAAAACTAACCAGGGATTCTCACCCGGAAAGCACTGAATCCGGGATGGATGAGTTACTGCAAAAGGCTGCAAGCCTTCAACAGCTTGATCCTGAGCAAGCGCTCATTATAATCTCCAGGATAACAGAGCTTGCAGTAAAGAATAAGTTGGTTTATTATCTGGCGGCAGCCAAAAAAATATGTGGTAATGTCCACTTTTTGCTAAGGGAATATGATCTTGCCAAGAAGCATTATCTATCTGCTTTAACAAGCGCAAAAAAGGCAGATAATCCTAAACTTACTGGGGATATTTATTACAATCTGGGTAGAGTTTTTACCAAATTACAAGATTATCCAGCAGCCTTGAAACACTTGCAGAAATCTCTTACTTATCGAAGAAATCTGGTTGAGAAAAAGGATGAAAGCAGCAGTTTGAACCACATTGGGCAAGTTTTTTGGGAAATGCAGGACTTCCAGCAAGCGGCAGTTTATTTCCAGAAATCAGCCGAGGTTTGCGATTCATCTGTCGGCACCAAGCAAATCGCCACTATCTATAACAATTTGGGCAATGCCTATATCAAAACAGAGGAAATCCCCAAAGCCATGGAAGCATACATCTATTCCCTAAAACTGAAAGAAACTATTGGGGATGCGGCTGATCTGGCTACGGCTAAATTAAACTTAGGGAATCTATATTACACGGCTACTGATTTTACAAATGCGCTTGGCTACTATCAGGAGGCGGGAAGATTATATATCAATGCCGGAGATAAAGCAAGGGAAGCAATTGTTTATTCAAATCTGGGAGCTACTTATAATGCACTGAACAATTTTGATCAAGCAGCGCTGTATCACCTGAAAGCGCTGGAGTTTTTCCAGCTAAATGGTATGAGGGAAGATCATGCCAAAACTCTGAACAACATAGGCGCTATCTACCAGCATAAAGCTGAATATCACAAAGCTATTCAGACATATCAGGAATCTCTTCGCATCAAAAGTGCTTTCTATAACTCTGAAAGCCTGGCGATTACCCATCACAATCTTAGTGAGTGCTATTATAGTCTGGGGGAGAATCATGCTGCATTGCACAATACCCAGAAATCGATGAGTTATTCACAGCAAATAAAAAGCAAAACCATGCTAATGAAAAACTATGCTCTGCTTAGTAAGATATATGCCGCGTTAAACGACTTTCAGAATGCCTACGAAGCACTTAATGTGCATCGGCTGCTTGATTTGGAAGTGTATGGGGCAGAAAATAAATCCATACTTGCTGATATGATGGCTCATTATGATGCAGAAGGTAAAGCGAAAGAAATAGAACTGCTGAAATCTGACCATCAAGCTCTGGAAGAACTTGTTTCGCAGCAAGCAAAAGATAAAATCCGTTATCTTAAACTATACCGTTCCAAGCTGGATGAAGTTAAAATGCGTTTAGCAATTCAGGAAAAGCTGGAGCAAATGAATGCAGACCTGGAATCAAAAATAGAACAAGCACTTCAGGATTATCGGGCACAAGAACAGATCATCATCCAGAAATCCAAGCTTGAATCGTTGGGCGTGATGGCAGCAGGTATGGCACATGAGATAAATCAACCCCTATCTGCTATTAGCATGGGGCTAAATAATCTGCGCATCAAAGCCCAGAGAAGTGAACTAAGTGAAGCGTATCTGAATGATAAAATCCGCAAATTAACAGAGGATATCCAGCGCATAAGGAGCGTGATTGAGCACGTTAGGCAGTTCTCGCGAGATCAGGTGAATAGTAACCCTGAACAGATAGATATCCATCAGACCCTTAGGGATGCAGTAGCTCTTATTGCCTATGATCTGGGCAGGCATCAGATCAAGCTGAGGATGCTTTTCACGCAGCATAACCTTACCACTGTAGGCAGTAAATTCAAGCTGGAACAGGTTTTTTTGAATTTGATTGTTAATGGCAGGGATGCCATCCAAGAGAAAATTAAAACAGAAGGCTATGCAAACCAGGAGTATCTGATAGATATAAATACCTCAGTGCATAAAGATTCCGCAGAAATCGTATTTTGCGACAACGGGACAGGCATGTCCGAATCCAGCCTTGGGAAAATGTTTGATCCCTTTTTCACTACCAAAAGCCCGGAAAGGGGTACCGGTTTGGGGCTGTCCATCAGTTATGGAATTATCCTGGAGATGGGTGGCAAGATAACAGTGGATAGCAAGCTGGGAAAATTTACCAAGATAACTGTTGTTTTACCCATACTGGAGGAGCAGAAATGAGTACCCTGAACATACTAATCGTGGATGATGAGCAGCGCATTCGTGAGGAATTGTCCGAATTTCTAAGCGGTTGCGGCTATATGTGTTATGTGGCAGAAACCCCATCTGCAGCCTTGCGGGAAATTGCTAACTACAATATTGATCTTGTAATCTTGGATATCAATCTGCCGGAAAGGGATGGCCTTACTGTCTTAAGGGAAATCAAAGAACTGGATGACAACATCGAGGTGCTAATGATAACCGGGCATGGAGATATGGATTTGGCCATTAAGGCTATGCGCCTTGGTGCAGTTGATTTTTTTAACAAACCGATAAATCCGGACGAAGTGCTGCAATCCATAGAGAGAACCAAGCGGTTTATTAAGCTTTCTAAGCAATGCCAGCAGGTTCAGCTTTCTTACGACAGGCTGTTTCAGGATTTGAATAACGGTAATGGCTTCAAGCTAATAGGCGCAAGTAAGGCGATAAAATCACTAAAGGGGGAAATTGAATCTGCTGCCCATAATCCCCATGTTTCTGTGTTAATAACGGGTGAAAGCGGAACCGGAAAAGAGCTTGTAGCCCGTGCGATCCATTATCTCAGTGCCCGAAAAAACAAATGTTTCCATGCGGTAAACTGTGCTGCCATCCCGGAACAGCTATTTGAAAGCGAATTCTTTGGCTATGTAAAAGGAGCTTTCACCGGAGCCGGAACTGATAAACAAGGCTGGTTTGAAGCTGCGGACAAGGGCACGCTGTTTCTGGACGAAATAGCAGATATGCAGCCCTTTATGCAGGCAAAACTGCTGCGGGTAACAGAAGACGGAAAAGTGCACAGGTTGGG
>JAVEUB010000123.1:0-8136 GCA_034005785.1 Cloacimonas sp. (SeqCode)
CTTCCGATCTCCTGGATCCTGATTGTGCCCTGGAAGGGGCTGTGACCTCTTTCAGCGAAAAGGTTTATAGTTTCGATGCCGCAAATCAGGTGCAGGATTATCAGTTGCAGATGATTGTGTCCGTTACTTTTACGGATCTGATAAATAACCAGGTGCTGTACGAAAATAAGAATTTATCGCTAACCGAGCTTTATGCTTATGCCGGTGGCGGAACGGCTAAATTTAAAACAAAAGAGGAAGCCATAGATGAGCTTATCGCCAGACTCTACCAAACAGTCCTCCAAAACAGCCTCGAAAGCTGGTAAAGAATTGCGGTTAAACCGCTTTTTGGCAGATTGCGGATTGGGGAGCCGTCGCAAAGTAGAAGCCCTGATCAGCGCCGGACGCGTTACCTATAACGGTGCCGTTTGCATAGATTTAGCCCAGAAAGTAGATCCCTATACGGACGAAATTGAACTTGATGGTAAGCTCCTTTCCACCAAAAAGGAAAAGCTATATATCCTGCTGAATAAACCCCGTGGCTACGTGGTTTCTCAAAGTGACGAACTGGGGCGGGAAACTGTTTATAGCCTGCTGCCAGAAAATGCTGGAAATATGGCTTATGCGGGACGTCTGGACAAAAACTCGGAAGGCTTGCTGCTGTTTACCAATGATACCGCTTTGATAAATCTGCTCACCCATCCCAGCTACAAAGTGGAAAAAGTTTATAAGGTAGATATCGATAAACCGCTGCGGAAAAAAGACCTTGATCTGCTGCGCAACGGCGTGGAAATTGAGGGTGGCATCACTCACAAAGCGGGAGTTTTTGTGAATGACGAAAGCGAAAGCTCCATGAGCTTGAAAATGGTGATAAGCGAAGGACGCAAACGGCAAATCAGACAAATGATTGAAGCCGTGGGAGCTAAAGTGCGCAAGCTTAAACGCCTGCAATTCGGCCCTTTGAAACTGAAAGATTTGCCCACAGGACGCTGGAGATACCTGGAGCCAGGTGAAGTTCGGGCTTTGTTTAGCGAAAGAAACATACGCACTCCACGTGCTGAAAAGCCGGAAACCCCAAAAGCAGAAGCAATTAAACCAGCACCCAAAGAACCCAGTAAACAAGACGTATTTACCGGAGATTCCATCCGCAGAGAGCCAAGGCGCGTTTTTCATGCCGAAGATAAACCCCCAAGGGAAGAACGTAAGCCCTACAATAAACCTGCCGAAACCCCAGCCCGAAAGGATAAACGCACTCCCCGCAATGAAAATCCAGCGGAGCGTTATGAAAGAAAGCTTTCTCCCAAAGATGAGCAAAACCGCCCCGGAGGCAGAACTGACACGAGGAAAACCTTCCACAAGGATGAGCGTCCCGGAAGAGAAGATAAACGCGACGAGAGGAAACCCTTCCGCAAAGACGATTCCTTGCCCAAACGAGGCGCAAAAAGCAGCCCCCAAACAACCTATAAAAAGGACGATTCTCGCCCTCCCAGAAGGGACGCGCGCAGTGCCAAACCTGAAGAAAGAGCTGCCAAGCCTGAAAAAGGTGCGTTTAAATTGAACCGTCCCCAAAACCGGGTGGACAAAAGAACCCCTGCCAAAGGTAAAACAAAGAAATGAACAACCTTCTCTACAACCAGTTAATAAGGAAAATATAAATGAAATTAGCCCTGATCGGCCTTCCCAAAAGCGGAAAAACTACTATCTTCAATGCCCTCACCCGGAGTGAACACAGCACCGATAAATATGCTCCCACAGCCAGTGAAGCCAATATCGGAGTAGTGCAGGTTGCCGATGAACGGATCACCCGTTTATCCGAGCTATATAAGCCCAAAAAAACCATTTATGCCACCATCGAGTACCACGATTACCCTGGTATTTTTGCCAAAGAAGGCGATTCTGCCGATAATGCCATGCTCTCCGAAATAAAGAGTGCGGAAGCTTTTGCTTTGGTGCTGCGCGGGTTTGAGGATGAAGAGCTGGATGGTCTGTACACCGCTGGAAACCCTTTGGCACAGCTAAACCGTATCGAAGAAGAAATGATGCTGAACGATCTGATCGTGGCGGAAAAACGGCTGGAAAAGATTGAGCTTGGCTATAAACGCGGCATTAGAACCACTGCCATTCAGGCTGAAGATAAAGCCCTGCGTGAGATTTGTACTCAGTTGCAGAACAGCAAACCCCTAAGAGACTTGGAACTGCATCCCGATGAAGAAAAAGCGGTGCGCGGCTTTCAGTTCTTTTCCGCTAAGCCACTACTCATTTTGATAAACTGCGCCGAAGATAATATGAACCTCTGGGACGACAGCCTAAAAACCTTGCACAGCAAGGGTTATCAAGCCTACGCTATCGCTGGAAAATTTGAAGAAGAGCTTAGCAAGCTGGATAGTGAAGAGGCAGAAATGTTCATGACCGATATGGGCATGACGGAATCTATCCGCGACCGCCTTACACACTGGAGCTACATTTTGATGGGCTACCTCAGTTTCTTCACGGTTGGACCAGATGAAGTGCGTGCCTGGACGCTTGAAGGCGGTGCCAATGCCGTAGCAGCAGCGGGGAAAATACATTCTGATCTTGCCAGGGGATTCATCCGTGCCGAGTGTTTCAAATATGACGAGCTTATGATGTATGGCAGCGAAAAAGTTCTGAAAGAAAAAGGTCTCTTTCGCCTGGAAGGCAAAGAATATCAGGTGAAAGATGGGGATATTATCTCCATCCGTTTCAACGTTTAAGAGGAATAAGCAATGCCGCCTGCCAAGAAACGCAAACCGGTAGCCAAAAAGAAAACCAACAGTTTAGGCACCATGCAGAAACGCCTGATCAGCGGTGCTATCAGCATCCTGGCAATTTTGGTAATTCTGGCTTTGGTGATGGGTTACACGTCTATAAAGACAGATTTGGACACCTTGCGAGGTGGAGGAAGCGTGTTTTCCTGGTTCAGTGCAAGTGGTAGCCAAACAGAAAACCCCGTGGGAGTATTTGGCATTGTTTTCGGTTTCTGCTTCATCTACCTCTTTGGTTATTGGTTCTCGTTGTTTGGATTCATTGTAATCTTGCTGGTATCCATCCAATACTTTCTAAGCCCCGAGCTGGATAGATCCCGGCAAAAAGGTTACCTGTTTCTTATAGTGCTGTTCATGTGGCAAGCGCTGCTGTCGTCCAGATTAACTGCTTATGTGCATAGCGTGGTACCCTTGTTTTTGTACCGCGCCTTGGCTGCTGTATTTTCTGGGGTTGGAGCACGCATAATTTTGATAGGTGGTATGGTGCTAAGCGGTGTGCTGATTATCGAGTTTGAGCGCTTGAAACGCTGGTTTCAGATTTCCAAAGAGGATTTCCAGCGCAAGAAAGAAAAGCAAGAAAGCATAGCTGTAAAGCCTACTATCAATAGCGATCCAGAACCCGCTCCGAGGATTAACAGCGAGCCTGTAGCCCCGATAATTCAAAATCATGCGCAACAGATGCACCTTCAGGATGCACTGGAGCCAGAGCCTAAAAAACCCAAACGTGAGCCTAAACCCAAGCCTCCCGAAGAAGATGATGATGATCGCGAATACATGATGCCCTCCATCTCGGACTTTCTGGAAAGCCCGGTAAAGCTCTCGGAACGCGACCGTAAAGAAATAGAAAACCAGATTTTGGGTATCAGCCAGATTCTTAAGAACAAACTGGCAGAGTTTGGCATTGAGGCCGAAGTTAAAAACGTGAATATCGGCCCCATCATTACCCAATACGAGTTGGAACCAGCCAAAGGGATCAAGGTAAGCAAGTTTTCGTCCCTGGCAGACGATCTGGCACTGGCGATTAAAGCTAAAGCTATCCGCGTGCAAGCCCCCATTCCAGGGCGTGGACTAATCGGCATTGAAATTCCCAATCTGGCGCGGGATATGATCTACCTGCGAGATTTATTGCTCTCGGATGAAATGCGTGCCATGCACTCCAAACTGGCTTTCGGCTTGGGCAAAGATATTGCCGGAAAACCGCTTGTTGCCGACCTCACCAAAATGCCTCATCTGTTGATTGCGGGAGCCACGGGTAGCGGTAAAAGCGTGTGTATCAATACCATCATCATGAGCCTGATTATGCGCAGCACCCCAGAAGAATTGCGCTTGATTTTGATAGACCCCAAACGCGTGGAACTTGCAGGCTACAACGAACTTCCGCATCTCATTGGAACAGTGGTAACCAGCCCCGATGCCGCTTTGGAAACCATGTATTGGGCAGTTAAAGAGATGGAGCGACGCTACGAACTGCTGCAAGAAGTGAAAGTGCGGGATATAATTGGCTATAACGACAAATGTGCCCAAGAAAAAGAGCTGGAAAAACTTCCCTACATCGTGATTATTGTGGATGAATTTGCCGATCTGATTATGACCAGCGGCAAGGAAATCGAGCTGCCCATTACCCGTTTGGCGCAAATGGCACGGGCGGTGGGGATTCATTTGATTCTGGCTACGCAACGCCCCTCTATTAAGGTTATCACCGGTATCATTAAGGCAAATTTCCCTGCCCGCATTGCATTCCAGGTATCGTCACGAGTGGATTCCCGCGTTATTCTGGATATGATTGGTGCAGAGCGTCTTTTGGGTAATGGCGATATGCTGTATTTACCCCCTGGCAAGGCTATGCCGGAACGCATTCACGGAGCCTTTGTTTCGGATCACGAAATTGCCCGTACCTGCGATTTTCTGGCGATGCAGCCCAAACCCAAACAGGATTTCAGCCTTAAGATAGAGGAGCAAGGCGAGATGGGCTTGTTCGATTATGATGATGAACTTTTCCCTGAAGCTGCCAAGGTGATAGTTTCCACCGGCACTGCTTCAGTATCCATGCTACAACGTCATTTCAAAATTGGTTATGCCCGTGCCGGCAGGATTATTGACCTGCTGGAACGAGCCAGAATAATAGGCCCACACCTGGGCAGTAAATCACGCGATGTGATTGCTACAAGGGAAGATTTAATGCGCTTAGGAGTGATCAATGAAAACGATTAAACTTGCTATTTTATTTCTGCTTGCCAGCACTATCCTTAGTGCGCAAAGCACAGACGCTCTGTACTTGAAGATCTCAAAAGTTTATGGCGAAGTAAGCAGCTTTCAGGCTGAGATTAAGCAAGATAATTACTACGCTCAGATCAAAAAAAGTATCAGTTATCAGGGCAAGATATTCTTCAGTAAGGGAAAAATGGTTATCCGCTTCGAAAAGCCCAATTTTCAGCGCTTGATGATTAACGGGAATTCGGTTTCGCTATACGATGCGCAAAGTAAAACCGTGTTTCGTTCGCGCATGCGCCCTGAATTTGGCAAAATGAACCCTGTAGAGATTTTGCAGCATTATTGGAAAAAATCTAAAGTAACGGTTCTGGACAAGCAGGGCACTTTAACAAGTGTGCAGCTTATCCCCTACAGCGATCCCCTCATCGCCTCTTTAACGGCAAACATAAGCAACAAAACAGGCTTTGTTATGTATCTTAGTTACACGGATGTGAGAGGTAACAAGGTGGGGTACAACTTTAGTAGCATAAAAACCAACGCCCCTATTAACGCTTCTGTGTGGAACTACGCCTATCCTAAAGACGTGCAGATGGTTGAGCAATGATCGCGTTAATTATGGCTGGGGGTAGTGGTACCCGATTTTGGCCGCAAAGCCGGAAAAACCTACCCAAACAGTTTCTCAACGTTTTAGGCGGCACTTCCATGCTGCAAAAAACCGTGGAACGTTTACTCTCCAAGGTTGCCATGCACGATATTTACATCGTAACCGCGGCTAATCAGGTGGAGCTGGTTAAACAGCATTTGCCCCGTTTACCTATAGACAACATCATTATCGAGCCATTTGGCATGAACACTGCCCCTTGCATCGCACTTAGCGTGGAATATCTGAAATCACGCTATGCTGATGGGGAAATAATGCTGGTACTACCTGCAGATCACATTATCCGCAACAAAGCCAACTTTTTAGCCAGCCTGATTCCGGCAGAAACGGAAGCCCATAAAGGGCGCTTGATTACTTTTGGAATTATCCCCGAATATCCTGCCACCGGCTATGGCTACATAGAGTCTGGAGCTGAAATTGCCCCTGGAGTAAGGGAAGTTACCCGCTTCAAAGAAAAGCCCGATTTTGCCACTGCGGAAGAATTCATCAGTAACGGTAGTTTCTATTGGAACAGCGGTATGTTCTGTTGGAGTATCGCCGCAATTTCTGAAGCATTTAGCAATTTGCTACCTGAAGTTAGCAAACTTTGCGAGGATATTGGTAATAAATGGGAAAACGAAGGCTTTGAAGCCGATATTTCTGTGCTTTATGCCCAAATGCCACGCACTCCTATCGATATCGGGATTATGGAAAAAGCTAAAAGCCGGGGCGTAATCCCGGTAAATTACGGTTGGAGCGATGTGGGCAGTTGGAAAGCTCTGGCCGATATAACTCCGGCTGGCGCAGAAGGCAATTACTTTTCCGGAGCGGGAAAGTCTATCGCAGCCAAGGGAAATTATGTGCAAAATACCAAGTTCACCGCCATCATCGGCTTGGACAACATCTGTGTAATCGAAACCGCAGATGCCATCCTGGTGTGTAGCAAAGATAAATCCGAGGATGTGAAGAAAATTGTGGATTACTTAAACGAAAGAGGAGAAGAAACATTGCTATGAATAAGCTTATTGTAATTATCTCATTACTGCTTATAGCCGCTATGCTTACGGGCGTAGCTGCATACTATAGTTTAACTGATGCAGAAGTAACAGCCTATCGTGGATATTACAAGCCAGACAAAGATGTTCCCTATATAGAAGATGCAGATGGTTTGCACCGCCTGTTTTTAGCTCCACAGGCTGCTCTGGACAGCATGGGTGTAGCCTTGGTACCCAATGACAGCTTGTATGTGGAAGCACTGCCCCTAAAGGACGGACTTCTGGTATTGCGCATTGTTCAGAATGAAAACTACTACCTGCTACGCTACTACGATACCATCCATAATAGCTACGAGGAAGTTTCCACGGTTAAAGTAAATCCCAGCGCCTGCATTGGCTGCAAGCTGTGCATAGCTCAATGCCCGGTTAAAGCCATTACAATGGTGAAAGGCAAGGCAGTTATCGATCCAGAGATTTGCGTCTCTTGTGGCAT
This sequence comes from Cloacimonas sp. (SeqCode), assembly GCA_034005785.1. Lineage (GTDB taxonomy): Bacteria > Cloacimonadota > Cloacimonadia > Cloacimonadales > Cloacimonadaceae > Cloacimonas. The sequence continues at coordinate 7,102 of JAVEUB010000123.1, forward strand.
CTGCAGTGATGGAAACGCCAAATTCAAAGGTTGCCCGGTTCGGGCAATCTCCAAAGACAATTGAAGGGGTAACTTATGGACATGAAAACCTTTGGCTATCTGTATTACAAAGCCCGTGGCTACGACCGCGATGCTATCATCAAAGAAGCTGAGATCAGCGAATCAGAATACGATTTCTTCGAACGCAACCTGCAAGACGTGCTTGCCGAAATAGATCATTTCCGGCCCCAAGCCGAAAATATCGGTGCAGATTTTACCCGTTTAACCCGCTATATTTACGAGCGGGAAAGCGACCAAACTTTGGGTGTGCCACGTCCCGATGCCGTTAAAGTAAGGGCTGGCGAGCTGGTTTCACTACCGGCTGTGGGGCGCATAGATTTACCCGAAATGTCTCTGCATAAAGCCATTGAACAAAGGCGCAGCCTGCGTGCATACTCTGATGCGCCTTTAAGCCTGGATGAATTATCTTTTTTACTCTGGACTTCATCCTGGGCACGGGATTTCCGCACCAACGAGCGCATGGAAATCACCCTGCGCAATGTACCTTCTGCGGGAGCCAGACATCCGCTGGAAACATATCTGGATATTCACCGCGTAGAGGGCTTAAAGCCAGGGCTGTACTATTATCATCCCATCAAACACTGCCTGGTGTTGCTGGACGAATCTGCCGCAAAATCCACACAGATATATGAGGCTTGCATGAGGCAGGAAATGCTCACTACTGCTGCCGTAAACGTGATTCTTAGTGCAGTCCCCTACAGAACTGTGTGGCGCTACGGACAACGCGGATATCGCTATCTGTATCTGGATGCGGACACGTAGGCCAAAACCTGCATCTTGCCGCAGAAGCCATAGGTTGCGGAGCCTGCATGATAGGCGCTTACCTGGATGAAGCCCTAAACGAAGCCATGGGTGTGGATGGCATGGAAGAATTTGTAATCTATATCGCCAGTATCGGTAAAAAAAGGGAATAGCGGAGGCATGGAACACGGGCTTTAGCCCGTTGGTTCAGCCACATTCATGTGGCAGTGCGGT
>JAVEUB010000124.1:0-8117 GCA_034005785.1 Cloacimonas sp. (SeqCode)
AGAATAAGCTCTCCTTGCTCCAGCAAAGCTTCTGCCATAAGAGCATCAAGCTCGTCCAAAGCTATCTGCCAGGCAGGGATTTGTTTGGCAGGAACAATAATCGGCAATGGTTTTGGCATTACTGGCAGCGTTTTTTGTTTTCTCCTCTTACGCGCCTTCAGGTGTTTTACTAACAGCATAATGCCTAAAAGTAAAGCCAGTAAAGTAAGTAGTAGATATAACCAGAAGGGTGGTTGAAAATGGTAGCGCTGCATCGGCTTAATATCGCGCAGCAGGGTATCACCTTCGGCAAGCGTGCTAAGTACGTGCACTCTAAACGCATCGGTGGAATCTGTTTCGTCTGGGCTGGAAGAAAGCACCTGTAAACGTGGGAAGCTAAGCGCTCCGGTTTTAAGGGGTACTATCTGCAAACGCCAGTCCTGCGCGCTTTTGCCTTTCTGCGCTGCACTTTCAGCTATGGCAAAGCCATCCACAGAATCGGGGATTGTTACGCTGCTAATGGGCTTATCGCTATGAATATTAAAGAAAAAGGGTGTTCCCAAGCTAAGGCTATCGGCTCCTACAAGCTCCTGGCTAATCAAACCCACAAGCAAGGCTGGAAGGAATAACAAGCCTACAATAAAAGCTAAACCCCAGTTCCTGCATGATGCACTAAAACTCATCTACTCCACCGTCTTTTCGCCCTTAAAGCAAAAAACTTGCGCAGAGCCTGCACATAAGAATCGCTGGTTCTAATCAGTAAATAATCGCAATGGCACTTGCGGAAAAACTTTGCCAGTTCATCCTGCCGTTTGGCAACCAGCTCTTTATAGGCTTTGCGCAACCGAGGATCGGAGCTATTGATCCAGGCCTGGGCACCCAATTCGGGGTCTTTCAAACGGATGATTCCGGCATCGGGCAGCTCCAGTTCGCTGTTATCCAAAATTTGCATGGCTATCACATCGTGCTTTTTGCTAAGTATCTTCAGGGCTGGCTCGTAGTCTGTATCAATCCAATCCGAGATAATAAACAGGATGCACCGCTTTTTTAACATTTTAAAAGCATACTTGCAGGCAGCAGAAAGAGAAGTTTTTGGGCTTTTGGGGTGCAGATACAAGATTTCACGCAAGATTTCCAACGCATTGTTTTTGCCTTTGCGGGGAGGAAGGTATTTCTCTGGTACATCCGAGAACAGAATAGATCCTACCAGATCGTGATTTGCCACGGCTGAAAACGACAAACCTGCCACAATTTCAGCAATGCGCTCTCGTTTGAACATGGATACTGTACCCAGGTTTTGCGAAGCGCTTACATCCACTAAAAATACTACCCGCAGTTCGCGGGTTTCCCTGAATTTCTTGATAAACAGTTGCCCCATGCGAGCCGAGACATTCCAATCGATATCTCTGTGATTATCTCCCGGCTGGTATTCCCGAACTTCCGAGAATTCCAAGCCCTGTCCGCGAAAACGGCTGTGATACTCTCCGCTAAACAGCTCCGAAACCACATTGCGGGTGCGAATCTCGATCCTGCGGACTTTTTTCAGGATATCAGAAGCGCTTTGGGTGAACATAATCCCTCGCTTAAGGGACTTCGATCTCGTCCAGAATCCGGTTAATAATCTCTTCGCTGCCTATTTCTTCGGCTTCCGCTTCGTAGGATAAAATAATGCGGTGACGCAATACGTCTCTGCCGATAGCTTTGATATCATCCGGGATCACATAAGCTCTGCCCGAAATATACGCGTGTGCTTTGGCAGCTCTGGCTAAGTAAATAGTTGCTCTGGGGGATGCCCCAAATTCTATCAATCCCTTCATACTGCTGATGCGTGGATAGCGTTCTGGATGCCGAGTTGCGGTAACCAGATGCAGGATATAATCCTTAAGTTTATCTTCCATGTGAACTATATTTATCACTTCCCGCATGCTTTCGATATCTTTAGGATGCAGTACCTTACGTAGCGGGATAGCTTTCTCTGAAACCATGCGGTCCAAGATTTGCCGCTCTTCGGAAAAGGCAGGATACTTGATTTTTAGTTTCATCATGAAGCGGTCGATCTGCGCTTCTGGTAAGGGATATGTGCCTTCCTGTTCAATAGGATTCTGCGTAGCCATTACAAAGAACGGATTGGGGAGTGGTACACTGCTGTCACCCAGGGTTACCTGCCTTTCCTGCATTGCTTCCAGGAGTGCAGATTGCACCTTGGAGGGGGCACGATTGATTTCGTCGGCAAGAACGAAATTGGCAAAGATTGGTCCGCGCTTGGTAGTGAATTCCCCGCTTTTCTGATTGTAAATCAGCGTTCCGGTAATATCTGCCGGAAGAAGATCAGGAGTGAACTGGATACGGGCAAAATCGGCATCAAAAACCGCAGCCAGAGAAGAGATAATCAGGGTTTTCGCCAAACCGGGAACGCCTTCAATAAGCACATGACCATTTGCCAAAATACCAATAAGCAGCCGATCGATAATATCGGTTTGTCCTACTATCACTTTGGCAATTTCGGTGCGCACTTCGCTTAGCACAGCAGAGCTTTGCTCCACTTGTTGTTGTATCGCTTCAATTAACACATAACCCCCTAATACAGGTTCATTCCACTCAGCAGTATAAAAAGTTGCTGACGTATAAATCTTCAGATCAGGATACTAATCCTGTTTGTTAGAAATAAGAAATTCGGGAATCCGGCCATAAAACCGTCTTCCCGAAAAGCATGCTGCTAAAAAAGCTAAGCCGTGCGCCGGTTTAAGATAGCTCTCTTACAGCGCTAAATATATTTATTTAGAGACGGCTTTGCGGACTTTATTTGCCTTAAGGCAGGAGCTGCAAACCTTAACACGCTTAATTCCGGTCTGAAATATAGCACGGATTTCGTGTAAGTTAGGATAAAAACGACGCTTGGTGGCGTTCAAAGCATGGCTGCGATTATTACCGACCTGAGCTGTTTTTCCACAGATATCACAAATTCTTGACATGTTTCACTTCCCTTTTGGATTCGTTTAGAAAGTCCAAAGAATTCAAAGCCCTGTTTTTGACAAGCATTTATTTCATATTCTGCGGAATGCGGATGTCAAAACGGCTGCCATGAGGCATTACAGGGATGAATTCCAAGCGGCCATGATGCTCTTGAACCAACTTTTTACAGATCGCCAGACCCAAACCTGTGCCATGGGTTTTACCCTCTGAAACAAACGGCTGGAATAGGACTTCACGGATTTTGGCAGATATTCCAGGTCCGTTATCTATCACCGAAATCTGCAACCAGCCGGAAGAAATCCCGGAGACAATTTTGATCTCTCCATCAGCAGGTATTGCTTCGGAGGCGTTCTTTATCAAATTAATCAAGACCCTGCGTATTTTCCCTTCGTCAAAATGCACGAAGTCGTTAATCTTGTTTTCCACGACAAAATGAATATTCCGATCCTGCAATGCCGAAACGTAAACATCGGTAATCTCACGGAAGAAAACATCCAGATCTACCTGCTGTATTAGCGCCGGGGTTTCCGTTCCTTTGGCAAAATCCAGAATTTCCCTCACCAATTGATCTATCATCTTGGTTTGTTTTACGATACTTTCTGTAAAATCACTGCTTCCTGGAAAGATACTTTCCAGCAACTGAGCGGTAAGCACGATCACGGTTAAGGGTGTTTTAATGTCGTGAATGATCTTGCTGGCAGCCATGCCAATAGCCATCAGCCTATTTTTACTGATCATCTGATCCATCAAATCCACAAAGCGTTCATTGGTATCTCGCAAGCGACCAGATAATGTGCGCATAAGGTTAAACATTACCACCGGGTGATTAAAGCAGATATTGGAAAAAACATCACGGGGGATAACCAAAAGCTCTGCATCTTCCAGGGTGATCGCACTGGCACAACGGGGTTCATCGTTTATCAAGCCCATTTCGCCAAAGATATGCCCTGGTTCAAGTACAGATAGCTGAGCAAAGGGAGTTTCAGGATTGTTCAGCCCTTTGCTTATTTCCACCTTACCTCTGCAGATGAAGAACAGATTATCACCCATAGAATGTTCGGAGACAATTGATTCCCCCTTGGGACAGTTAATCCGTTCCAAGTCTGCCACAAGGTTGCTAACGACCTCTTCGCTTAAGCCATTAAATATCCCGATATTCGCACAAGTATTAACTTTTAGCATTCTCACATCCTATAGTTTTTCCTAAATTATCCTTGAGGACAGAATAATCTGAGGTAAGATAATCTGTCAAGCAAGAAATCTTATTAGCAGCAAAGGGAGCGCTACACAAACAGCCTCTTTGGTGCGCGATTTGCGAGCGTTCGAAATCCCAATCGCTGCGTATTTAAAAGAAGGGGCTGATGCTGAGATTGGCAAACAGGTTTGTTCCGCTTAAAAAGTAATTCTGTTTGGGCAAGCTATCATCTGTCCAGTACATATATTCAGGCAGAAAATAATCGTCGCCATTCAACCAGCCCTGCACATCTGAGCTTAAGTACCATTTGCCATCTTTCACGTCACTAAACCGCATCCCCACAGAAAGAGTGACAAACACTGTCTTACTAACCTTTAGCCCGATTTTGGCAGAGGTTTCGGCAGCCAAACCAACCGGTCTGCCTTGTACTATTGACCTGGCGCTGCTCTCATTAATGAAATCTTCGGCGTAGGTGAATTCTGTATTAAGGGCATTATAGCTTTTGTAAAGGGGATTCTGGTACGATACAATGCCTTTGATTCCGGCATTCACGTAAGCCCCATAATCCATGAAAGGCATTGTATAGCCCGCGCCTAAGCTGGCAATATCAACAAAATATCCGCTTTCAAGATTCCCGTTTATGGAACCTTGCAGGGCTGCTACATTATCCAGCACCCCCAGCGATATCGTATAAGAAGGAGCAGCATCTGTCTGCCGGCTAAAAGAAGACGCCGATAAATGCATCAGGCAAATTGAAGCTGCCTCCAAATGGGCAATATCTTCTCCCGAGCTAAAAAACTGAGTGTATGAGCCGGAGGTTAAAAAACCACCCCGCATGTATTTGGCAAATTCTTCCTGTCTGCTTAGCGGTGCTTGTGGACCGCCAAGACCAACCATATCCAAAAGTTCCGCAATTTGTCCCCAAGCCATGATGCTAATTGCCAGCATCACAATTAGTAACAGCATCTGTTTCACTGTTGTAGGCATATTCTGTTTCTCCTTCCCTGCATCTGTTCTGCCTGCTTTCAAATCACTATCTCAAATCTCCCATACCTAACAATGTTCTTACTTAAGTGAGGACAAAGTGAGGCACAGGAGAAGTGAAACTAACTGCTTCAAGCAAGCAAGAAACATGCAAGCATTATTATCTTTGTATATGCTTGTTAATCAGGCTTCTTTTGTTTCAATCCAGCGGTAGATATGCCGCCAAGCATTCCACCCGCGATAGTAACAAACCAGAACAACCACAATTGCTTTACAGATACTTCACGAAGCTATCTACCTCATGCCGTTTGGGAATGGCAAAAGTTTCAGCCGGAAAGCCAATTGGCGTCACACAAGCGATATAATCGGCAGCTGGCACTTGCAACAGCCTTTTTACTTCCTCGTTATCCATATCCGTAACCCAGCAAGTACCCAGCCCATAAGCCTTTGCCGCAAGCAGCAGATGATATGCCGCAATGCATGCATCCTGAACTTTGCGCCGTGAAAGATCACCTCTGGCTGCCACAGCAATGGCATAAGGCGACGCCATGATCGGCTCTCCAGCGGGGCCGCGTACGGACACTATTTTTTCCAGAATACTGCGATCCTTGATCACAACGTAATAATAGCTCTGGCAATTATTTGCAGTGGGTGCATAACGGCAAAGCTGGAAAACCTTATTAAGCAGTTGCTCCGGCACAGGTTCTAAATGGTACTTGCGAATGCTACGTCTCGTCATCAGCCCTTCGTCCATGGCAAGATAAGGCTCCACGGCATGGTCAAAGGATTGAAACTCCAGCTTCCGCCCTTCGGGATCCACAGCCCAAAAATGATATATTCCGAATTTTGCATTCGCCCTGGGAGGGGCGTCTGCAAGAGCGCTTAGCTCATGATAGCAGACATCCACACTGCCTCTGTCCGGATAGAATAAAGTGATAGTTGCGCCTATTTCAGCTTCTACAGACTGGCAAAAGCCCCAAAGCTGATTTCCGCTTTTGTAGATAGCACAAGTTCCCTGATCCAGCCAAAGAGCCAATTCCAGCACTTTTCCGTAGAACTCTTTTATCATACCAAGGTTGGCGGTTTTGAAAAACACTATTCCGTTCATAATCAAAGCTCCTTAATGCAAATATTCGTCATAGCTGCATGGTTTGTTTCTTCAGCAGGATCGGATTCGGGTTACCCCGATACATTTTGTTTCTGCTGCCTGATACTGCGTACATTTATGATAGTATACATAGCAATGGGGAGTAAAACAAATAGAGTTACGCATTCAACATCTAAATATACGCTAAAAAGAGGAGGTGTTTAGACTGGAACACCGATCTTTAGTCGGTTGGTTTACCAGGATTTATCCTGGAGTGAAGAAAGTTTTGCAGTTTTCGCACAAGCTCTGAATCCGGTGTTCCAACGCGCTCGCTGCCACATGCCAGTTTTGGGCGCACGCAATGCGCCTCTACAACCTTCCAACCTTCCAACCTTCCAACCCTCCAACCCTCCAACCTTCCAACCTTATTTTACCCTAAACCAGAAAAATCCTTGACGGATATATAATAACCATGATATCGGAACAGGTCTTGCACTATGCAAGTTAGAAATATGAAAACAGTTGGATAAAAGTATGAAAAAGATGCTGTTAACTCTGCTGACCATCCTGTTACTACAGGCTTTGGCAGCTTACCAGACAGTGATCCAGATAGACCCTAATGGCTGGAACAACAGCCGCAGTGGAGCGAACGAGCATGTAATTTTAACGCCCGGACAACCGATGCTGCCTTTTATTCCGGTAGGTATTTTGCTGCCTTTCGGGGAAAAGTATCAGGATGCAGTGGTTACTATTAGTGCCTCACGATTACAGGCTTCGGGGGTGCAGATTGCTATAGCCCGTATGCAGTTACCTGTTTCGCAAGCAAGGGCGGATCAAGATGGTGAGATAAATGGGCTGGATTCCAGCCTCCTCGGGAATGACAAAGAAAGTAGGAATACAAATAGGGCTTTGCCAGCGCTCGATTGGGAGTTTTTGGGCACTCAGTATTACCGTGGCAACCAGATTGCGCTATTCAATATTTACCCCTATAAATATAACCAAAGCACTAAGCAAGTATTTGTTAGCTCGGAAGTTAGCATTACTGTAAACAGTGCCTTTAATATGGAAGAAGCGCAGTATCAGGCAAATTTTTACACTCCCGGTAGCGACACGCAGAAAACCCTTGAATCCCTGATCATAAATCCAGAAACTGCCTCTTCCTATCAGAGCGCTCCAAGCTACCGTAATGTGCAGCCTGGTAATAGGTTGATTGACCTTACTTTTCCTAAGAAGATGATTATTATAACCGATAATGGGCGCATTAGTTGGTTCAGCCAATATAGCACCTGGCGGGAAAGCATGGGCGTTTCCAATGCGATTTACAGCATGGAAGACATCCTGGCCAGCTATCCAGGAAGTGATAACGCGGAAAAAGTGCGCAACTTTATTATTGATGCCTACCAAACCTGGGCAACAAGTTCCGAACCCCTGCAATACGTTATCCTGGGTGGTGATGATGAGATCGTTCCCGAACGGGGTGCTTATGGACAGGTTGGCGATACAATCGATTCTCGCATGCCTGTGGATATCTATTACAGCAATCTGGATGGCAACTGGAATGCCAATGGTAACACAATTTATGGCGAACAGGCTGATAACCCTGATTTGATTCCCGAAATCAATATTGGCAGATTCCCTGCTGAAACCGAACCGGAATTTCAGAATATGTTCCGCAAAACACGCTACTATGTGGAACAAAACACTTTCAGCAACAACATTGCGCTGTTTTTGGGCGAAAACCTGAATATGGATCCCATAACCTGGGGCGGCGATTACAAGGACGACGTGGCTCAATTTCTGCCTGCTGCCTATGATCTGCAAACCTTGTACCAACGTGAAGGAACCTACAATAGTAGCAGTGTGTGGAATGCGATTAATAACGGCGCGGGAATCATGAAT
>JAVEUB010000125.1:0-8050 GCA_034005785.1 Cloacimonas sp. (SeqCode)
ATCTCATGCTGCTTGCTACTGAGTTTGCCGATACCCTTAGCGGAGAAATTACCCACACTCAAGATTATCTTACTATCCCGGTGTTAATCCGCTTGCAGCAAAATGTGGCTTCCGCAGCCAGCGGAGGTAATTATTTGGGTGCCTTTGTGTATGCAGGCCCCTCAATGTCCTTACTGCTAAGCAATACTTCCCATAAATATCAGGGCATTCAAGCTCTTGATGCTGCGATAAATGATTTTGTGGAAAGTAGCCAAACAGATAGTGATCTTACCCAGTATTATACGAGCCAAGAACTTGAAAGTGGCGCAGATAAATTACTGCCATACAAATTTGATTTCGTTTTGGGGATTGGTTTTGGCTTGCAGAATTTGTTTAAATTTGGGGTTGGCAAAGATTCCATTATTCTGGACTGCCGCTTTACAACTGGAATTAATTCAATCGGGAATGCTCCTGTTCGGACTGCATTTAAGCTTAGCTCTGTAGTCTTTTCCCTGGGAGTAAAACTGTAATATGCCAATACTTCACAAAACTGTTAAAACCCAAGCTATGAGAGGATTACGATGAGAATGAGTGTAAGGATTATAGTGACGATATTTCTTAGTATAGCGTTATTTTCATGTGGCAATAAAGCTACTACTCAGAACGAAGATCAGATAGCAACTCCATTTTTCTCTCCCACGGGAGGAACTTATGACGAGCCAATTGATGTCCTAATTTCAAGTGCAACTTCTGGAGTAACTATCCGATACACCATAGATGGCAGCGATCCCACAAGTGAATCCCAAGCTTACAGTGGATTTGTGCATTTAGCGGCAAGCTGTACGCTTAAAGCTAAAGCCTATAAATCTGGATGGATAGCAAGCGCTGTTAAGACCGACAATTTTGTTTTCACATCAGTGGCACCTCCTACTATTTCACCTGCAGGAGGGATATTTACAACCCCGCAGACTGTAACTATGGCCTGCGTTACTGCTGAAGCACAGATACGCTATACAATTAACGGAACTGAACCAGACCAAGCGTCCACATTATATTCCTCGCCAATTCAGGTTAGTAGCTCTACAACCCTGAAAAGCAGAGCTTTTCTGGATGGCAAGCCACCCAGTGAAGTTACTACTGCCATTTTTGCTTTTCAGTTGCTGAAACCAATATTCACACCTCCAGGTGGATATTATGCTACTGGGCAATCAGTTAGTATCACCAATCCTAATAGCGGAGCTGAAACCAGGTACACGACTGACGGTACAGACCCAACGGAAGGTTCGCTGCTTTATACTCATCCCCTGAATGTTAGTTTTAACAGCGTGATAAAAGCCCAAGCCTTTAAGGACGATTGGCAAGCAAGCGAGATTGAAACATCCTTTTACATTATCAATCTTGCCGATCAGATGCAATTGGTGAATGCAGGAACATTCAACAACGGCAGTTCAAACGTTACCCTCTCACCTTTTTATATAGGAAAGCATGAGGTAACTCAGCTTGAATGGGACTATGTAATGATTGACCACGCAGAAATTGAAGCCGAGAAACCCATCACAGGAGATGATGATCCATTAACAGGATCGATAACCTGGGGTTCAGCCATTGAGTATTGTAACAAAAGAAGCATGATTGAGGGATATCAGCCCTGTTACAACTACGACGCCTTGGGTGTTAACCCGGACTTGTGGCCTGCTGGATGGTATTCTCTGGAGAACCATGTTTTGTTATCGTGCAACTGGTATGCTAACGGATATAGATTGCCCACCGAAATGGAGTGGATGTATGCTGCCCAAGCGGGCAATCAGTCCAACAATTTCATCTATAGCGGCTCAAACGTTATTGAAGATGTAGCTTGGTATAGTGGCAATGCTACTGATGCGAACTTAGTAGGTACTAAACAAGCGAACGAACTTGGCTTATATGATATGAGTGGTAATGTGTGGGAGTTCTGTTGGGATATCTATAACTATCAATACCCCACTGCAAACGTGATTAATCCTGTGGGTCCAAGCAGTGGAAGCTATAGAGTTATGCGTGGTGGTAGCTGGGACAGTGATGCCAGCAATTGCACTATTGCCCGAAGATTCTATACGAGAACAAGCATAGAAAGTAATTTCAGTGGATTCCGCGTGGCAAGAAAAGGATAAAACTGTACGAAAGGAATATTTCCCAATCCTAACAGCTATAATGAAGAAGTGAAGCGCGCATAGGGAAAAAATAGTTAACTGCCCAAACAGCAGGAAATATGATGTAGAAAAACAAGTTTCAGGAGAAAATTATGATCCGATATATCCCTCCTTTCATATTGCAGAAGTACGAAACCGGTTCTATGGAAGGACAGCTTGAAGCATTTGTTGTGTTATTTGATATTGTGGATTTTACGAAGTCTTGCTCTGGTTTGTTTGCGATGCAGCAAGGTGGAGCGGAGATTCTTAGCCACTATCTGGAAGCAGCGTTTCGCAAACCTGTGGAGATTATGGATCATTTTGGCGGTTTTGTAAGCTCTTTCTCCGGGGATGCCTGTACGGTAATTTTCCCCCAAAGCAGCGGTTTGTGTGTTTGGTCGGCAGTGCAGTTGATCATCAGGCATTTTAGTGGGGTGCAGCAGTTCAACAATCTGGAGCTGAAGATTCGTCTGGCAGTGGGATTCGGAGCTGTGGAATGGCGGATTTTTACTAACAGCTATCAGTGTGAGTATGTTTTTTTAGGAGAGGGCATCAACGAAGTGGTACGTTTGCAGGATGCGAATATGGAGCATTTCTTCTCTGAAGCGGCTGCTCAGCGAATCGGACTAAGCTTTTTTCAGAAACTGGATTGGGGATATATACCTCTGGATGCTGCACACAAATTGGAACTGCAGCAGGGGAGTTTTAAAACCTACCCCCATAAGTCTGCTACGCGCAAACTATTTTGCCACAAGCTTTTTCGCGATCGGAGCCTTTCTGAGGTTTTCAGATCAGCCGGTTTTTGTTTTATCTCAATGAAGGCTATCAAGCCGGAGGATATTTCCAAGGTAATAACACAGATACATGAAGTAGCCGATATGTATCAAGGGTTGGTGAATAAACTGGAGAATTCTGATAAGGGCTTTATGGCTGTCGTGATGTTCGGGATACCGGTTACTTATGGCAATACCGCGCGGGATCTGTGCAATTTTGCCCTGAATCTGATGCAGCGCAACCCCAAGCTCTCAATCGGGATCAGCATTGGTTTTGTGCTATCCTGTTACACCGGAGGCGGAACCGCCAAGGAATATACCGCATTTGGGCATCCCGTGAATATGGCTGCCAAGTTTATGACAAAAGCCCAAACCGGAGAGATACTTACAGATACGCAATTGAGCCGGTTGATGGGATCACAATTCTTCTTTCAGAACTCAGGTACCATCAAGGTAAAAGGTATCGATTATCCGGTGAACAGCAACTTATTGGTGCATAAATTTGCCTATAACGATTTCTTTCGCAGCAGGCAACTAATCGGTCGTAATGAAGAGCTGGAAAGCATTATCGGGATTATTAACGAAGGAGTTACCGGCAGCAGAAATGCCGTGATATATATTTCAGGAGATCCCGGCATTGGAAAGAGCAAGCTGATGAAAGAGGTGGCAAGGCTTGATAACTTTTCAGACAAAGGTTTTCAAAAGTTCTTTGTGACTTGTGAAACGCAAAACCGCCAATCCTATGCTGCAATCAAGCAGATTATTGTGCAGATTTTCAAAGTGAATTTTTGGGATGACTTAGTTCTGCGCCGTGCACAATACAGTGGGGTGTGGAAAGAAATGGCGGGAACTGACGAAGCTATGATACGCATCGAATCTATCATTGGTTCCTTTCTGGGCTTTGAATGGGATGATTCTGTGTGGGCACAGCTTGACAAAACAGTAGCTGAGACACATCGGAAAGCAGCCTTTGTTACTCTGATGCAGTATCTGGCAAAACGCCTTGCGATAATGATCATGATCGACGATGGGCAATGGCTGGATCAGGAAAGCCTGGACTATCTGCAAATGCTTAGTGATGCAAAAGTGAAGCCGGTGATGGTTGTATCTGCTTGCAGGTACACCAGCGATGGCACGGTAGATTTTGCCCTGAAACAACATGACTCCTTCAATTATGATCTCACGGCTTTGAATCTGGAGCAAACAGGAGTGATCATCAAAAACATCTTGAGGCTGGATGCAGAAGCGCCCCGCGAAACAGTGGAATTTATCGATTCTCTGGCGCAGGGGATTCCTCTATACATTGTGCATCTCACCATGGATATGCAAGAAAAAAGCAAGATTAACCTCGATGGCAAACTGCTTAGTAAAGAAGGCTACACGCCCAATCTGGGGATTGATAACATCATCAGTATGAGGATCGACAATCTCTCTGAAAAGGTGCAACGCTGTTTGTGCAGCGCTTCAGTATTGGGCAACCGATTCCCGGTGGAAGTGCTATCCCGGATGTTAGGTTCCAAGCTTGAAATGGAATTGGAAGAAGGCGAGATGAACCGCATTTGGGAACGCTTCAATCAGGATTCTATGGGGAATAACGGGCATGATCTCGACGATCTGGAATATATCTTTTCTCACGTGCTGATCCACCAGGTAGCTTATGACAGAATCATGCAGGACGAAAAGAGAATCCTTCACATCACGGCTGCAAGTGCCATGGAACGGGTTTTTGATAGATGTGTGCAGAACCATGCCGAAGAAATAGCTTTGCAATATGCTCTGGCCGGAGAAGATGATAAAGCGGCTGGATATTACACCCTTGCCGGTTTCTATTTTCGGGATCAGTACCTTTTTGCCAGAGCCACAAACTGCCTTGAACGGGCTTTGAGGATTTGGGAAAAGATGGATAACAGGTGCAATAATCGTTATCATGATTACAAGGTGGTAGAAATCCTCAATGGATGGTCTGAACTGCTAATACAGCAAGGAGATACACAAAGCATGTCCCAAGCCGGAGAATACCTGGAACGAGCATTGGCGTTAAGTAGTAAACTGGAAGGCAGCGATGGTTTGCTTGCCGCCATCACTCAAAACCTGATGGCAAATCTGATGCTAAAACTCACTCATCACCGTGGGGCGGAGAAACTTTTTCGCAAAGTGTTGAATATTCGCAAAAAGCAACTAACGGAAAATGATCCTCTGATCGCAGAAGTGTTGCATGATCTGGCAAATCTGTATCTGGAAGGGGGCAATTTCAAGCAAGCCAAAGAGTGTTTCCTGCAGGCAATTGCCATCGGGGAAACCCTTGGTAGCGGTAAAAGCGCTAAATTGGCGGATTCATACAATGATTTAGCCTGCGTGTACGCAAAGCTGGATTGCAAAGCGGAAGCGGAAGACCTATTCAATAAAGCTCTTAGCATGCGGGAGAACACGTTGGGTCGAAATCACGTGGAACTTACGGAATCGCTGAATGATCTGGCTTCGTTTCTTACTGATTGCAATCGTGAAGAGGAAGCGGAACCACTTTTAGTGAGGGCTTTGGATATCCGGCAAAGAGTTTTGGGTGAAAAACATATCTTAGTGGCAGAAACCCTGCATGCCATAGCCTTGCTGTATCAGAAACAAGATGATGATAGAGCCACAGATTTTTTCCAGCGGGCTTTCGAGATTCGCAAGGCAGCACTGGATCCCAGCGATCCCGATATAGCAGAATCATATCACGATATGGCGGAATTATTGATAGAACAACAATTGTATATAGAAGCAAAAGAGTATTTGATAAAAGCACTGGATATCAGAGAAGAGAAATATCAGCCAGACCATCCTGAGATCGCAGAAACTCTGAATCAACTTGGGAATGTGTATCAGGGTATGGATGACAACGACAAAGCCGAAGAATGCTTTATCAGGGCTAATCAGATTCAAGAACGAACCCTGGGTAAAGATCACTCCGAACACGCGGAGACGCTGAATGATCATGCCAATCTTTACATTGAAATGGGGAAATTCCAGGAAGCGGAAAAGATGTTCCTGAAGGCATTGGAGATCAGGAAAGCCACCTCAGGAGAAAATAGCCCTGAAGTAGGCGAAACGCTGAATGATCTGGCAAATCTGTATATTGCCCAAAACACTCGCTTCCATGAGGCGGAGAAATATCTGCTGGAGGCTTTGAAAATACGCAGAAATACATACGATAACTTCCACTCCGAAACAGGCGAGACCATGAACGATTTGGGCATGCTATACGCTAAGATGGAGGATTTTGATCTGGCGGAGCACTTTCTGAAACGGGCTTTGGCTGTGCGCAGAAAGAATGGGGAGACTGATCTGAAGTTTTTGGAATCCTTGGAAGAGCTTGCCAACCTGTTTTATGAAAAAGGTGAGTATGCTAAAGCGATCAACACCATCAAATCCGTGTTGAAAACGCGCAAATCCATACAGGGTGAAGATCACTTAGATTACGCGGAAGCGATGAATGATCTGGGAATTATGTATCTTGAGACGAATGATTTGGCAAATGCCACGGAGGTATTCAGCCAAGCGCTGAAAGTCCGCAAGCAAAAACTTGGCGATAGCCATCCAGATGTGGGAGAATCACTTAACGACCTGGCAGAAAGCTATCGTGAACAAGGACTTTTGGAGCAAGCTCTAAAGCTCTTGGCTGAGGCAAAGCATATCAGGGAAGAATCTTTGGGAAAGGATAATATTGAACTGGCAGAAACGATCCACGAGATGGGAAAGATTTACCTACAACAACGCGATTTCGCTCAGGCTGAGCAGTTGTTCATTCATGCCAGGAATATTCGGCTGAAGTATTGGGGAAAAGATCACTCTGAGGTTGCAGAATCGAGTAGTGACTTGGCACGGCTTTACTATCTGGAAGGAAAGTACGAGATAGCCCTGCCGCTTTTTGAAGAAGCTCTTACCGTCAAAGAAGAAACCTTGCCTGATGATCATAACGAAATCTCCGATACCCTGCATGATATGGGTAATCTGCATCGGGAAATGGGCAACAGCGATAACGCCAGAAAGTGCTATGAACGGGCACTGCTAATCCGTAAAAAGTCACTGGGTGAGGATAATCCGGATACGCTGGAAACAAAGGAGTGCCTGAACCTGCTGCGGAATTAGTGATTCAAAAAGCACATGTTATTTAGCTAATTATGCTGTTCAGGGATAACCTGTTACGTTGCTCCACGAATCCTCTTGACATAAAAAACCCTTTGGAAGATGAGAAACTCACCAGCTAAGAGCATCTATCAGGCTGGTTTCTGGGAGTAGATTCATTAATGATAATCAGTATTCGCCATTGCCCTGTGCAGGTTGTAACTCTGTGCATGTTGCTGTTTTGCAGCACGCTAACAGCCAAAGTGCTTAGCTCGAAAATAATAGACAGCAATCGCGTAACCATAGAGGGGGCGACGGTTTCTGATGGCCATAAAGCTGTTTTTAGTAAAGCAGACGGCAGCTTTAGCATCGATACATTATCAGATTCGCTGTTTGTTACCAGAATTGGCTATCAACCACTTCGCTATGCTACGCACAAACTACCCCAAACTATCATTTTGCAAAACGACGAGATTATCTTGCCACTGGTGCGCGTGAAAGCCATAGAATACAGGAATACAACACCTGCTCTGGACAGCCAGTTTATCTACCCTGATACCAATAGTGGTGGAGCAAACACTAACGAAGTGCTGCTTTCCAACTCTGCTTTTTCCAGTACGGACACGCAACTTGTGGGGGAGAGGCAGACGGTTTCATTATTGGGTAGTTTTAGCCGCCACAGCCTGGTTATGCTGGATGGTATTCCTTTAAACACAGCGGGGGAAGCGTTCGATCTTAGCAAAATTCCTGTAAGCCAGATTAGCAGCATCGAGATAATTAAAGGGAATTCTTCGGTTTACGGAGGTTCTGCAGCTATCGGTGGCATCATCAATATCCACACGAAAAATGCTATCAGCAGGCACCAAATGGAGCTTGCCCAAAACACCACTTTCGGTTCTTTTGATACTTCTAAGCAGCAGTATTCCGCTTCTTACACACGCGGGCTTTGGTACCTAAGCGGGGAATATGCACACTATGCTGCCAGGAATAACTTTTACTATGACACGCCTGCCTGGTGGGGAATTG
>JAVEUB010000126.1:0-8002 GCA_034005785.1 Cloacimonas sp. (SeqCode)
CAGATATTGTTGCTAAGCTGATAGTTCAGAGCCAGATAGCGGTTTTGCAGCAGCTGCGAACTCTGTACGCCGTAATTGAGGCTGTTACCATAAAAACTGCCCACATATTGCGGGATTCTAACGGTGCTTATCTGATACACCTGCAAGCCCCAGCCCAGCAGATAAAGATAATCACCAAAAACCTCCACTTTGTCGAAGAATCTGCCCAAATTCTGGCTTTCAATGCTCCCATCTGGCAACCAATATACAAAGATGGGGTAGTATCCTGAAAAAGGGTCACCAAACAAACCCACTGCATAATCGCCCTCTATAGCAGATACCATATCATAAAAATACACCTGATAGCCCCAGTTGGGTTCCACATAGCTTAGTTGCTTCTGCCACACAGGGATGCCAGCATCGTTCAGCTGGTACTTTTCGATATGCGAAAAGCTTCCAGAGTAAAGCGTGTTTCCCTTTAGGGAAAAGAAGTAGTCCGATCCCACAGGCATATTCACAAAGGGTAGGAGATTTGCAGGATTGGAGATGTTTAAACCCTTCAAGCAGAGAGTGCTATCTTGCAAAGACAGGTAATACAGGTTGTCATGGCAGTTTTCGAGTTCTTTCACCACTCCTGTTCCCGGGATTTCGCTATCGGGGTGAATTTGTCCCACAGAATCCAGTTTGAAGGACGCAAGTGCATTATTCTTCTCGCAATAAATGGTGTTCCCATTTGGTGGGATGGCGATACTGCTGTAAGCTATGCCATCTGCATAGGATGCTACACAGGCTGATTCTGGATGGAGGTCTGAAATATCCAGTTGCAGGCATAAATACTTGTCTATAGTATAGAGCAAACGGCCACCTTTAAGCTCGAATAGGCTTCCTGTCTGCATTTGCAGATGGCCAAGATCAAAGAATCCTGCCTGCGAAAATCCGTCTTGGCCATTGTATTGCCAGATATGCACGCAATTATCAGTGTCCATAGACACCAGTTGCTGTCCATCGGTGAGTATCGTTTCTGTTTCTGCCGAGGAAGGAATGTCTGCTGCCAAGCTTGGTTCCGCTCCTGAGCCGTAGTTATAAAGCCTGATGTTTCCTGCCAAGCTTTGCAGCACCAGCATGCCGTCCCAAGCTCCTACACACTTTAGCTGTTCGGTAGTAGTTACCGATGCCACCTCAGTAAGGATGCCGGAGCTGAATTCATACAGCTTGGCGGTGTTGTTGGAGTAGTTTCCGCAACGTACGGCCAGTAAATTTCCGCAAGGCCACATCATCCAGATTGCCGGCACTGATGCAGTAGTGCTTACGCATTGGGGGTTGGAGGGATTGCTAAGATCATACACCTTCAGGGTTCCTTCCTGACTTCCCATAATAAGATAATGATCCATAATCGTGTAACAATAGGTCTGTTGCAGGGGTATCTGGTAGCGTTGGATAGGAGCATAGATGTTTTGAATGTCAATAATCCGCAGATAAAACTCATCCATATACAACAGCAGATTTTGATACACAGTCGGTCGTCGGTAGTTTACCCAACCGCACCACATTTCTTCGGAAATCGTAGTCCCAATAATGGGATTAACAGGGTCATCTACGTTCCATAAGGTGAGGTTGTTCAAAGTAGGCCCTTGGCTGCTGGCGGCAGGATAACCAGTTACACACCTGGTTTCTGAGGATGAAGCGTGATAAATGCTGAAATTAATTACGCTCTGAACGACTGGCAGTCCGCATAAGCTGCTGCACAAAAGGGATATTGCCAAGATCAGATGAATACGCATAAATAGCTCCTATCTGTTTAATGGGGAAACAAAAAAAACATTCATGCCCCGGACTTCAATGTGCTTCCGCTATCCAGTTATATACCTATATCTTAGTGGCACTATAGCCTTTTTAGAAAACTACCACCATGACCAACGTTTACATGCTTAACGCAGGCCATAATTATGTCAAGCAGATTGTAGGGATGAATGTTTTTCTTGACATATACCCAGAAACTCTGGCTTTTGTAAACAAATATATTTTGTAAGAATTATGAAACCAAAAAGGGAGTTAAACCATGAAGTATTTTATTACCATCATGCTACTTATGGCTATCAGTATGGGCCTTGGTGCAGTCAATTTACAGTTAAGCGGGGGGCTTGATTTTGCGGGAGAGTCCGGCAGTATGGTTGAAGATGTGTTCGGATACTATATAGAAAACAATATGGCTACCACTATTTCTCTCCAAGCACAGAATAATTTCCAAAATGTGCTTTATGGGTTGGGTGTAGATTATCAGGTGAAAAGACAGCATGTGGCTTTACCAGAAGGCATGCATTATGACTTGAAAAGCTCTTCATTCATCCCTGTTTACGGTGTTTTGGGATATCAGTTCCTGGCCGATGGTATTTTAAAGCCAGAGATGTTTGCTCAGCTTGGCTATAGCTTTACCGATTTCACCTATGATATGTATTACCCGGAAGACCGTTTATCCGCAAAAGCTGGTCTTTACTGCGGCGTTGGTATGGGTGTGCAAATCCAAAACATTATCATCCAGGGTTTATACAGGGTTAACAACTACAAATTTACCTCAGATGAATGGAACGGAAGTTCTTACGATAATGAAACTTATGATGGCAGAACACGCCAGTTTAATATATCCATAGGATACCGATTGGAAGGGCTGTTTAAGAATCACTAACTTGCCAACCCATGAATGAGATCATAAACATCACTTTGCGCAGAGAAACCCCTGCAGATTACTCCTCAGTAGAAAACTTGACCCGTGAAGCCTTTTGGAATGTGCACGTACCAGGTTGTGATGAACATTATCTGGCACATGTGTTGCGCGGTTCAGATTTCTTTATCGCGGAGCTGGATTTTGTAGCAGAATATGATGGAATTCTGGTAGGTAACATCATGTATGCCAATTCCCACATTGCAAGTGCAGAGGGTGTAATCTATCCTGTGCTAACCTTTGGTCCGGTTAGTGTTTTGCCCCAGCATCAAAGTAAAGGAATTGGCAGTGCCTTGATCCTGCATACTTTGGCTTTGGCACGGGAACTGGGGCACAAAATAGTGGTGATATACGGCGATCCGGAATATTACCAGAGATTCGGATTTATCGCCGGAGAGCAATTTGGCATTAGAAGCAGAGATGGCTTTTTCGCACCGGCTCTGCAAGTGCTGGAACTGGTTCCGAGAGCGCTGAACGAGATTAACGGAAGATTCTGCGAAGCTGAGGTTTACAGCACTGATGCGCAAGCCGCAGAGGAATTTGAGGCAAGTTTTCCACCCAAACCAAAAGCGGTAACAGCTTCCCAAAAGAGATTCCTGGAACTGCTAAGCCAATGCCATGAGTAAGGGCATACTAAAGCTACAGATAAGACCAAAAAGCATAACACAGAATTCGCAAACTTGATCTTAAACCTGAAATCGACTATCCTTGCAAGACGATAGGCGGTGTGCTTTAGCCACCGTAGTAAATTAACCTGGGCAACCCAAAGACGATATCCGGTTGGCTTTAGCCACCGGTTTTGCTGCTTAGCACCATAACAATCCTTCCAGTGGCTAAAGCCAACTGGAGATCATCTTACCCGCAATTCCAATATCTCAAACGGTGGTTACGTTACGGCCACATGAATGTGGCCGAACCGACCGAATGAATTCGGTGTTCCGATGCGGAGCTGGTTTTACGCTTAGATACCTTTGGAGATCAGCAATTCCCAGGGTTTTCGCAAGGTGTAATTCATTACTTCGCGGTTCAGGTTTTGGATGCCGGTAGGGACTACAGTTTCGTATTCTGATAGCACCAGGTAAGTGTTAAAGGGGATTTCACAGGCATCTGCGGCTTCGCGGATGATGTAGATACCTTCGTTCACAATAGCGGTATCGGTAAACTGCATCAGGTTTGTATTGCAGACAAATTCGGTGATTTGCAGTTTGGAAGTGAATTCCAGCATTTGTTTCATCAGCAGAATTTCTTCCGGATTGGAGGTAAACGGGCGTTTGGTATTCACCACAAACAGCATGCGGTAGCCACGTTTGGTGATGGAATCCACGAAGCGTCCCAAAGTTCTGCACCCGGCAGGATCGCCACCCACATCCAGGATTACTGTTTTGTTCTGGTTTTCGATGGCACCCTTTATGCGGGGAGATAGCATAGGCAGATCGGCATGTTTGAATTCGCCTTCGGGGGCAATTACATCGATGCCCAGTTTGGCAAAATCTTCACGCACATCCCGCGCACGAAAATAGGGATTTACTACGTCCATATCGGCAAGGATTACGTCCTCGCCAGCATCATTCAATTTACGCGCCAGATGAATGGCATATTCGCTTTTACCACTGCCATAGGCACCGATGATTATGTAAAGTTGTTTAGTCATTTTTTATCCTTGTTGGAGGGGTGGAAAGGTTGGAAGGTTGGAAGGTTGGAAGGTGGAAAAGTGGAAAGGTGGAAAGGTGAAACACGCTTCTAAGTTTGTGGCAAGTGGCTGAATAAAGCGTAAAACTTTAATAAATGGGGTGGGTAGTGATAACATCGAAATATCGCAGCTCACTATACAATGGTTAAGAGCTTCAATTCTCTGCTTTTCTCTGCTTTTCTCTGTGGTTAATTTTTCTTTTGTTTCCACTGTTTTTCTCTGCTTTTACATGAAAATGATTATTCGGCTACCTTGGGCGAGCGCAACTCGCCACTACGATTATTGGGGTAAATTTTCATTGTTAGTGGCGAAAACGCAGTTTTCATGGATGTTTCTCTGCTTTTCTCTGTGGTTAATATTTCTTTTGTTTCCACTGCTTTTCTCATTTTTTTAGTTATTATTTCTCTCGAGGTTTTCGGCATTGTGTGGGCATGCGCAAAAACGCCCCTACATCACTACTTTAGGTGGTCGCATGCAATTAAGCCCCAACATTAGTCTTTTATCTGCGGAAATCATAATGATCAGCGTAATCTGCGTTCTATTTTTCAGCACCAGAAAATAGTGCTTCTCTTAGCAGATAGTAATCGGCAAAGAAACCATCGGCAAGCTCTTCTATTTGGGGATGAAACTCCCTGCTATCGGCATCAAAGATGGCAAACACGCTCATGCCGGCATTTTTAGCTGCTTGCACACCGGTGAGGGTATCTTCAATAACAAGGCAGTCTTCAGGGTTTAAGCCCAAGCGCTGCGCAGCCAGTAAATAGATATCGGGGAAGGGCTTACCTTTTAAATGCAGGTCTCCAGTTACGGCGCAGCGAAAGTAATTCCAAATGCCATTGAATTTAAGGGATTTTTCGGCCAGCTCCAGTGAGTTGCTGGTACCCAAGCCAATTATTATGCCCAGTTTATCAAGTTCTCCGATCAGATTGCTAACTCCGGGTTTTAGAGGAATGTTGGTTTCGTAGTGGTGGCTAACCATGTTCGTCCATTCCTGCATGATGCTTTCTGCGCTATCGGGCAAAGCAAAGCGATCTTTGAAATACTGAGCGGTTTGGATGAAACTGTTGCCATGCGGCAGATAGGCAAAAAGGTCGCCAGGAACTTCTATTCCGCGGCTGTTTAGAAACTCCGTATCCACCTCGCGCCAAAGCTGCATAGAATCTATCAGCGTGCCGTCGAGATCGAAGATTATGGCTTTATATTTTATCATGAGGGCAAAATGGGGGAAGGGGGAATTACGTCAAGGGATTTGGATGTGAGAGGCTTCGCCAGTGAGAGCTAAAGCAGTGAGAGGCTTTGGCAGTGAGAGCTAAAGCAGTGAGATTTACAAAGTGAGAGCTAAAGCAGTGAGATTTACAAAGTGAGGTTTCATGGTGAGAAAATTTCAAAGTGAGCGCAGCTCGCACTGTGCGCAGTACTCTCACTGCGTAGCTCTCACAGCCGAAGGCTCTCACCTAAAACAATGGAGCGGGAAACGGGACTCGGACCCGCGACCTCAACCTTGGCAAGGTTGCGCTCTACCAACTGAGCTATTCCCGCTCGCTGCAATACGAACGATGTTACGGCTTAAAACGTAGGATTGGTATCCTACGCCTGGAGTTTGGACATATTTAGTGATTTACGCAGTATTTTGCTCCTATGCCAAGCTCAATGCCTAATGGTTTTTGAAGTTCGGGTGATTCGTATAGCTCTTTTCTCATCAAGTTAAGCAAGTCGTTGCAAGATGGTCTTGTAGAACCCTTTCGCCACTTTGGCTGTGGCAGGTATTCATTAGCTCTATCAGTACCATAGCACTTCAAGCTTGCCAGTAGCATCATACTGTATGCAGCGATTAGTAATGCAGGTTGTTTATCAACCGACTTTTTGTTCCATACCTGAGCCTGTCCCAAGCCGATGTTGTTCTTCTCATCGCGGTGGTTAACTTCAATTTCCCAACGGTTTACATACTGCTGAATCAAAGTAACAGCATCTAGCGTCTGATTATCGGTGAGAAGATATGCTTGTTGCTTGTACAGTTGTTTTCTACCGTATGACTTGTAAGGACGTGGAGAGACAATAATCAGACGCAGTACTTTTCTTCCTGCACCTCTTTGCCAATACACTTCGTTTACCTCTTTGTAGCGCACCTTACGATACTTCTTACCAATGAATAAGTTGCAATCCTGATACTGTATTGTCTGATCTTGGTACACTGAAAGAGGGCTAAATTTCTCCTTGGCGTAAAAGCACCGTGAGGTCTCCTCAGCTTTGAAACAAAGACTTGCATCTTTCCTGCATCTGGCAATGACATCCGTGCGGTCAAATGCTGCAGTCCATACAGTCTTGTTACAGAATGATCCATCGACAACCATTAGTAACTTCTTAGCCGATGCTCCTGCCTGATCAAAGCTTACTCTAAGGTCACGAACCATATCAACAAAGGCATGGCTCATGTTGTGTGTTTTACTGTCTTGTTTGTATTTTTTGATTTCCTCTATGGTAGCCCTTTTACCCGGTTTCTTAAGTGCTGGAACATTAATCACACGTACCGGTATTCCACGACTTGCATTGTAGGTATCTTCCTCATTCTTTACCTGTCCTGAATATTGCTCATATAAAGGCAGAGTCACAGAAGCCTGCAAGATACGATGCCCCCAGAGAAAGTTGGGATGAAAATGGGGGGATAAAGGATCAAAAAAGAAACCTGTATAAGGTATTTTCAGCCCAGTTTTCTTGACTTTAGTATCATCAGCTGCAATAGTCACAAAGTCGCCTGGAAAATAGGTGAGAGATTCTTTAACAATGGAATCGAACAGACGTTTTTCTTCCCACTTGCAGCGTGAAAATATCTTGAAAGTTGCGCTCCAATCAACATTCTGTAACCCGGCAAACACTAAACTCTGTGAGATTGTATTCCGGCCTGGGTTCAACAATAGGCAAATAGCACTGCGGATGGCCTTCTGTAAAGTTCTGGTCTGAGGAAATACGCCCCTCCATTTTCCCATAATCTCAAGAACAGCTTCGCACAACATAGCTCTATTCCTCTTTAGCCTGGGAACGATACAAGTCTTTGTGTTCAATTAGACCGAAGGTATTCCGTCCCATTTTAGTGAAGCGATCGAATCTGTTTACCTTCTTCAGAAGTGCAGAAACTATAGACTCCCTGTAAAGCTCAAGACCATACAATTCTTTCACTTTGTCGATAATCTCAGTTACGTGCAGGGGTTTTTTGGCTTTCTTAAGTGCCATATAGACATACTCGATCTGTGATATACGCTTTTCATTCTCATCTAAGGGTGGTGTACTCTCACCTCTTAAAAGTTCCCTTACAGCCCTTAGCTGAGCCTTAAGCTTAATCTCCTCGACCTCTAATAGGGCAGTTTTAACATCGTTGTCATTCATGATAAACTCCTTTATATGGTTTGAAGACAACAATATAAATAGGCGTATGTATGTCAAGAACTATTTGTATTATAGACTTAAAATGTCCAAACTCCAGACGGTGGCTAAAGCACACCGCCTATCCTCTTACCACAAACATACTTATCCACTTTCCACATCTTCAACTCCCAAACGCCAAAACACCAGCACGTCCACACGCCAACACGTCCACACGCCCACACCCCAACCCCCCC
>JAVEUB010000127.1:0-7955 GCA_034005785.1 Cloacimonas sp. (SeqCode)
TTCAGGGTATGACTACATTCTGATTGATTGCCCTCCAGCCCTTAACCTCTTCATGGTTAACGCAGTTATGGCAGCGAATCAAATAATTATAGCCGTTCAAACGGAACATCTTGCATTAAAAGGTTTTTCACACCTTCTCGACACTCTGGCAACACTTGAAAAACATAACCCCGCAATCAAAAAGAAAGCCGCAGTTTTTACTATGGTAGATAATAGGCGAAAGCTTGACCAGTCAATCAAGGCTGCTGTCCAAGAACTGGATTTGCCCACATTTCAAACCGAAATAAGAAAAGGGGTAGAGCTGGCCGAAGCCTCGATAAAATGTCAAACAATCTTTGAATATTCACCCAACAGCAAAGGGACTTCTGATTACAGGTCTTTGGCTGCGGAAATTGAGAGGCACTGAATGAGCAAAAAAAATCTACTGTCTGACATCACCCAAAGCATGAAGCGTGACACATTAGCACGATCCCAAACGGCCACGCAAAAGCAGCCCCCAGCTGATAGTTCCCCAAGCGGCCCCCATGGGGACATGCCTACAATCCCCCTTGCCCCCATGGGGGCAAGTAGACATGGGGGCAAGGGGGCACGTATTTATACCAATACAAAAGAAAAAAAAGCATTTTTTAAAAAAGCTGTCGTGAGAATAGAACCCGGGAAATACCAGGAAATAAAGCGGTATTGTCTTGATAACGGAATGACTTTTCAAGGTTTTGTTGAAGGTTTAATCTCTGAACATTTTGACAAAATAAGTAAGAGCACAAAAAACCCCAAAGGGGTATAATGCAAAAATTAAACGGCCAGGATGAAGGGGCGAACCTTCATCCTGGCCTAACCAAAAACCACACGCTAGGAGGTGTGATCATGGCTGGAAGAGATTTTATCACGTTAATTGAGACCCTGAAACCAGGCCTGAGTTTCCTGGCCATCATGGAAACCAAGATGCAATCTTGCTTCTTCAAGCATTCCTGAGGGTGAAAGAAGCATGAAAAAATTGGAAAGAAATGGGACGTATGGGAATGTTGAATCACCTGCGGGAATTCAAAAGGACATTGAAAAATTCAGTGAACTTTTTACCCTTGGAGAAGAATTTAGCCTTCTTTCTCCGAAGTATGAAGAAATCGGATGGTTGGTCCGTCAGCTTTCTTTCATTTCTTTGCCGTACAAAAATCCACACACGAATGAATACATACGGAGAAATGGGAATCTTTCAATTTCCATCATGACGCCCACGGATTACGGTGGTGTTCCGTATGGGAAGTATCCCCGCCTTTTCCGGATTCTTCTTGAAACAGAGGCCAAGAGAACTAACAGCCCAGATATTGTCATCGGGGATTCGCTGGGCAAGTTCTGTGAACTTCTCGGAATTGAAAAAGGCGGAAAAACCGGTTATCTCCTCGAACAGAGAGCCCGCGCCTTTTTTGCAACGACCTTCAACTTTATTTATCATGACCCTACGCTGAAAGGTAAACTTGGCATGCCTACAGGATATGATTACTTCAAGCCGGTCAAAAGATTTATTCACTTCTGGGACAAGAAAAACCCTGATCAAAAAGCCCTCTGGGATGGATATATCTCCCTGACACCCGAATATTTTGACTTGATCACCCGACACAATAAAACCATGCCTATTGATTTGCGAATAGTTCGCATTCTCAAAGATTTTCCACTTAGGCTTGATATTTACACGTGGTTGAACGGCCGGTTTCATACCCTTAAAAAACCGACACTTGTTTCTTTCGAAGATATCGCCGCGCAGTTTGGTAGTGATTACAGCAGACCTAGAGACATGCGGAAACATTTTTTAAAAGAATTAAAAACAGTTCAGACCGTCTGCCAAGATTTCAAACTTGACTACGACGAAAAGAACCTGGTTCTGTTTCCATCCCAGACTTCATTGAAAAACATCCCGAATAAAAAAGACTGACCATCAAAAGGCCGCGCCGATCCGCGCGCGGCCCTTCTTCCCCCTCTTTATCATGTGGAAAACCCCTTTGGGGCGGCCTTAATACCGTGGACTTAACTCGCGGCACAACCCCCTGTTTTTACGTTCCAAACGTGGACTTAACTCGCGGCACCCGTGGACTTAACTCGCGGCACAACCTTTTAAACTGTTTCATAACGAGGTTTTCCAGCCCGCTCCTATAGTATTAACCTGTATTAAGAGTTTAAGATCCTATATTGTTCCCGGTGGAAATGTCAGTTTTGATGGAAAAAACGAGTACCTTTTTACCACAAAACTTTGGAAGGCCTTAAGGCCTTCCACATTTCACACAGGCCTTTTTTTTATTCTTAAAACGCATTAAAAAATATTGATATGAGAAACTAGAATCAAGAAGGGGTATTGAGAAGCGGAAACCCCTGTATTTTCGTGGGCAAATGATCTGGTGAAATTTATTCTCAAAAACCATGGTTTATGAGACAGTCACATTCCCTACAATTACGGTCTTCAGATAATGTTCAAGTTCCACTTTTCAAAACAGCATTTATTTTGCACTTTAGCTCAGCTATGTTTTCACTGGGCCTTATTCGAAAGTATCCAAATCCGTAAAATATTATGATAACATATATGCAAATATTTATTAGGAGGCGACATGGAAAATGTGAAAGGATGGCTATTGGCCTTTTTGTGTGTCTTGGTTTTACTAACATCTCAAATGGTTGCTGAAAACAACTCCCGGTTTGGTGTGGTTTCTCACAATGCATACGGTGCACATGATAAGGTTGTGGAGGCAGGAATTGGTTGGGTTCGCGCAGAGGTACATTGGGATCGTATTGAAAGTAAAGATGATTTGGGGAATATATCTCGAGATTGGAGCACACTAGATAACATGATTGCAGATGCAAAAGTAAAAGGATTGTCTGTCATTTTCGGTATTGATGGAATACCGCTTTATTACTGTAATGGGATTGTCAATGAGCATAATAGAGGCGCATATTTACCAGCAAATAGAATACCAGAATGGGAAAATTTTTTTACTGATGTTATAACTAGGTATAAAGGAACCGTCAAATATTGGTGTGTGTGGAATGAGCCTAATCTGAAACAGTTTTGGAATACACCTGGGACACAAAGTTTGCTAGAGCGAGCGGAATTATTCTTTAGCAATATTTTTGATCCAGCTGCTGCAATATTTGATGCGAATAATGATGGCTCTCTTTATTTTTGTGGCCCAGATACATCAAGCTATAGTGATAATTATTCTGCGAAATATTTTATTAATATGTTGTTTAATAGAAGATCAAATATTGATGTGATATTTCATCATCAATATGATTCTGAAGACATTGATGAATTTATTAGCAATATTATTGGAATAAAATCATATATAGCTTCTATAGGCAAGGGGAGTATTCCCTTTTGGATAACAGAAACAGCTGTCGGAGAAGGATCAGAAATTCCAAAATGCTTGTATGATGTAATGACCTATGTAAAAAGTCAATCATACATACAAAAAGTATTTTGGTATGCTTTGATTGACGACACGCCTACACCAAATTCTGCTTTGGTTGCTAGAACAAGTTACGCTAAATTTTTGCCCTGGTATGCATATAGGTATGGTATTGCAGGAAAGCCAGAAACACTAATGACAGTAAAGCCGGCAAGTAACGCAACCATTTATAATGATTCACCTCGGCTAGAATGGACACGAGATGTAATGGGGCATTTTCCTAATTCTCCTTTGTATTCTACAGTTAGCTACCAAATACAGATCTCAGAAAATAATATTCAAGTTTATTCAACAATAATCTCAGAATTTTTGTGGAATGGGAGTAATTTGATCTTCGATATGCCAAGTGGCGTATTACAAGACAATAAGGTGTATCGTTGGAGAGTGAGGTCAATAAACTCGAAAAATGAATATAGTGATTATTCTCCATATTCAACATTTTCAGTCCGTTCACCTTTTGTCACCGTTACATCACCAAATGGTGGGGAGTCATGGCAAAGAGGCACAACAAAAACTATTACCTGGGTTAATGGTGGTATAGGAAATATCAAGATCGAATTGTTGCAGAATGGGAATGTCGTAACTTCTAACCTTCCAACATCAATCAGCCCTTCCTCACAATCACATTCGTGGACCATCCCTACAAATTTATCTGGGAATAATTTTAAAATAAAAATTTCTACCATATCAAATTCCTTAAGTGACACGAGTAATAACAATTTTTCGATAATAACTGCTCCTGCATCTCCCCCGAACCCTCCCTCTACGAGTGGACAACTACTGGCTGGAGAAGGTATTGGAATAAATGTAAAATTATACTCACCAAACAGAGCATTCGCTCTGAAAATGCAAAGCGATGGGAATGCTGTTTTGTACAAAATGGCTGGTCCCAAGGCTTTATGGTCCACGGGTACAGCTGGTCAACCTGTAAAATGGATAAAAATGCAAAATAATGGAGATCTTGACCTACTCCGACAAGACTTTTCTACATTTAGAACAATAACAACTGGTGGAACTGGTGCAAAAGTAAAAATTCAAAATGATGGGAATATGGTCCTTTATAGGTCTAATGGTACTGCTGCATGGTCTACGCATACAGCCGGCTCATAACAAGACATTAAAAATCCTCATTTAACATCGTGCCTAGTTAATTTAAAACAATTTGCTAGGCACGAAAAATGTGTACACTTTGTGGAACAAGTCCCTTCTTGACAAAGGAACAACTAGTTTGTAGCATAAATACATGTTTTTCTTTTCTCATTTTTATAGGAGATCATGAGTAGCAAAATAATATTTGATTTTATAAAAGTTCCCCAAAAAATAGATCCTCTGTTATGCCCAGCGCAGTGGTCGTCTACTATGTCGATACACCAATACCGTATACCTTATGAAATTTCACTAAAATATATACGAAATAGGGACAAAGTACTTGATTGGGGGTGTGGCAATGGCCATTTTTCTTATTTTTTACTTCATAATGGGTGCATAACGACAGGATATTCTTATGACTGTCTTCCACCTCTCCTTAAAAATGCAACGGCCTTTTCTTTTCAGCCAGGATCGCTGGACAATTTTGTCGATCTTCCATTTCCTTGTGAAGAATTTGACTTAGTATTTAGTGTCGGGGTGCTTGAGCATGTCCATGAAATGGGCGGGAGCCAAAATGCTTCATTAAAAGAGGTATGGCGTGTATTAAACAATGGTGGATTATTTTTGTGTTACCATTTCCCTAATCGAACTAGTTGGATAGAATTTACTGTACGGCTAATAAATAAGATGTTTGGCACAAAATACCATACACACACAAAATTATTTAGTAAAAATGACATTCATTTCTTATTTTTTAGCAACAATTTTAAAATCATTCAATATAAACGATATAATTTTATCCCTAGGAATCGCCTTAAATTTTTGCCAATGATAATTAAAAATTCGCATGTTAGCGTAATGGTTATAGACTTAATAGATAAAATGTTTTCTATTATTTTGCCCTGGTTTTGTCAGAATTGGTATGTTGTCGCCCAAAAGCAGGACATAGCGGTAACTGATACATAGAGGTAAACCCAACATTCGTGCAACCAGGGATCAAAATTGCTGGAGAGCCTCATCATTCTAAGGGATACAGAGAGGATTCTGCTTTTAAGCTAAAATAGATAAGCCTGCATTCATATCAAATTCTAAACGGGGTCAGCTCACGAAACGGAAAAAATCGTACGCTAAGGAATTTCATTTCTCAAAAACCTTCATTTATGGCACAAATTTAAAGCACATATAGTTGTTTGTAAAAACAGCAAGCTTTTCATGCCAAAACAGATGACAAAATGAAGGTGCCGTTTACGAAAGTATTTATATCGGTACTGACACCTAAATAATGCATCCTTTGGGCATTTGCGGATATTCGTTTTTATTACCGTACGATTTTTTCCGTTTCGTGAGCTGACCCCTACCTACCACCAGAAGGAATAAAGAGAATCTGCCGAATTCTTACGAATTCGATCACACCACACGCAACCCCTACGGGGTATGAAGATAACCAATATATAACACTATTCCATTTTTTTAAATTCATAACCATTTATATACAATTATATATCTTTAGCTATTGACTTTTCATTATCAGCGGTTTTAAAATGTATATGGTTTTATATACAGCCACGGAGGTTTTAAGAGATGAAAGATAAGATATTGAAGCATTATTGGTTCTCTAAATCCACCGATGAGGCTTTGAAAACTTGTAAGAAAACAAGCAAATTCAGAACAGAAAGAGAGTATGTTGAACAGCTTATACTTGATGATTTCGAGCGACAGCAACGAGGGCAAACCACCCCGGAATCCTCCCAGGTGATTGACCTATTGAACCTTCTTGTTTCTCTCATTAAACCCACCCTAGAGCATACTTTTATAACACAGCGTTTATCCTATTTTAACGCCGTACATCTTCTAACGGACTTCGATAAAACCGACCTCGAAGGCGCAAAATCCCAAGTATCAGAATTCATGGAAAGGTCAAAAGAAAAGTTCAATTCAGAGGTGAAAATCTGATGCTCTCCATGTGCACCTTGTCAGCTGGCCAGGCTGAAAACTACTACGACAAAGACGACCTTTACCACGCCCAGGAAGGCCAGACCCTTGAAGGTGGACGCATGGCCGAGACGATGAGATTCGACCCCGAGACCGGAACCATAAACGAGGAGCATCTAACAAAAGACGAATACCGGGACATGATCAAAGATAATGAGCGATTCCGCCAGATTGAATTCAATCTGAAACTTTCGCCCGAGTTCCGAGACTCTTTGAAGGCCGACCCGGAGAAGCGCGGCCAGTTCAACCAGGCCGCAGAGCTGGCCATAAAGGCCGAGGCCCAGCGAGCCGGGGTCAAGTTGAATGAAAATTCTTTCGGGTACAACCGGGACGGGATCATAACAGGGGCAAAAAGCCACAATATCCAAACCAAGAACGCGCCCGAGGCTTTCAAGCGTTTGGATATGGCCAGAATCACCAACGGGCCAGAATTGGCCGATTTTAAGCCCATAGGCGATTTAAAAGCATTCCAGGCCACCGCGAACCAGATCCGGGGGAGAATCGGCGTTGATATGACGTTCAGCGCGCCGAAAAGCGTTTCTTTAATGCGCCACGCATCCCCAGAGCATAAAGCCTTGATTGATTCAGCCCACCGGGAAGCCTTGGGAAACGTCTTGAAGCACATAAACCAGGAATACGCACAAGCCCGCGTCCAGGTGGACGGCAAGCCGCAAATGATCAAGGGCGACCTTGACACCTATATTTTCAACCACGAACAGAGCCGCAGGAATGACCCCGAATATCATTCACACGTGAATATTTCAAACCGCATAAAATGCGCAGACGGCCAAACCCGGAGCATCGAACCAAGGGCGATATTTCAAGATCAAAAATTCCTTGGCCAGCTTTACCGGATGGAGTTTGACCGAGAACTAAAGGCCCGCGGCCTTGATACTGTCATCACTGACCAAAAGCAATATTTTTTCGAGGTGAAAGGCGTACCACAAGCCGAAATCAAAGAGGCATCGAGCCGCCGTCAGGAGATAGAAGCCGAATGGAAAAAGCAGGGCCTTGAACCCGGCGACAAGGCCGCGAAGGAACAAGCCGCACTTTCAACCAGGGGGAGCAAAAAAGATTTTGAACTATCGGCCATCGCTGAAAAATGGTCCCCCAGGATGGAGGCCCTAAAAATCGGCATCGGCGCGCCGATCCGCGCCGAGGTCATGACCCATGACCAGGTTGTCAGGGAGATAGAAAAGACCCGCTACCATTTCACGGAAAGAGAGTTTTTGAAGGAATACAAGCAGATAGAACCAGCCGCCAAAATCGAGGACATCAAAGCGGAGTTTTCCCGCCGCCTCGATTCCGGGGAAATCTTCACCGCAGAAAAAGACGGTCAGAAGTTCTACGCCACCAGGGGGACGCTTGAGAATGAAGCCCGGATCAAAGAGACCGTTTCAGACGGCTTTCAACGGTCCTGGA
>JAVEUB010000128.1:0-7842 GCA_034005785.1 Cloacimonas sp. (SeqCode)
CTGCAAATTGCCAATCAGGTGGCTCCAAAATTTGGCTTGAGCCAATTTACCCAGGATGATTTTAACCACTTTCGCACACTCCCGATTCATAAAATCATGAAGGAATTACATTTTCCGCTGTATAAGGTACCGCATGCCATCAGCCTTGCCTTGATGGAATATCGGCATCTGGTGAATGTGTTGGAACCGTGCGCAGGCATCTGCCCCATGCTGAAAGCGCTATGTGATTTGCAAGTGCCCATGGCTATGCTTAGCTCTAACACCAACGAGAATTTGCAGCTTTTCCTGCAGCGCTTGCAGATAGATGCCTTCCTTTGGGTGGAAGGCACTTCCGGGATACTTAAAAAAAGCCACCGCATCAAACAACAACTAAATAAACATAAACTCGATCCCAAGCAGGTAATTTACGTAGGCGATGAAACCCGCGATATTGACGCTGCCAGAAAATGCGGCATGCGCGTAATTGCCGTTACCTGGGGTTTTCATAATACAGAATTGCTTAGCAGCCATGAGCCAGATTATCTGGTAAACAGCCCCGCAGAAATCGTTAAGATTGTTGAATACCTGATCGCACAGGCTTGATAGTTAGGTTTAGGGATTAAGGGGGTTAATATTAGGTTTTAGGGGTTAAATATTAGGTTTTAGGGATTAGGGGCTAGGTTTTAGGGATTAGGGGCTAGGTTTTAGGGATTAGGGGCTAGGTTTTAGGGATTAGGGGTTAGGTTTTAGGGGTAAGATGTTAGCGGTGTGCTTTTTTAAAAGCTTGTGCGAAAATTCCAAAACCCTCTGTCATACCCGCGGAGGCGGGTATCCAGCCCTTGCTAATCCCGTTAGGGATGAAACTATTAATATATTGCAATTTATACATTTATCTGTCGTTCTTACAGAACTTAGAAATGGGCTGGATTCCTGCCTCCGCAGGAATGACAAGCGTTTTCACACAAGCTCCTCCGCAGGAATTACAAAACGATTTCGCACAAGCTCTAAATCCGATTGTCCAATGCAGCGCGCAAACCTTCAGACCTTTTCGATAACTGTCGGCGAGACGCCGACAGACCTTGCCAGCGAGGACGCAGGCACTCCCACACGCCAGCACTCCCACACGCCATCACCTTTTTGTTATTGACACGTAAGGCAATTGTGAGATATTGATTTTTCTTAGATTTATAGGAACTGGAGTAACCATGATCGAGATTGCCGAAGCCCTTAAAAGGCTAACCGGGGATATAGAGCGTAAAGGATTGATAAACAAAGGCGATAAGGTGATATTAGCATGTTCTGGTGGTGCAGATTCTACCGCCATGCTCTATCTGTTTTCGCGCTTACGGCACAGCCTGAATGTTTCGCTATTAGCGGTGCACGTGAACCATCAATTACGCGGTGAGGCAAGTATTGACGAAGCGGAGCTGGTTAAACAGCAATGCCAGAACCTCAACGTGCCGCTCATCATGCGCAAGATTAATGTCCCCAGCACCGGTAATCTGGAAAATCAAGCCAGGAAGCTGCGTTTTGAAGTTTTCGAGCAAGTGCTCAACAACTACGGCTTTAGCAAAATTCTGTTAGCCCACCATCAAGATGATCAGGCTGAAACCATGCTGCTGAATCTATTTCGAGGTTCGGGTATTGGCGGTATGGCTGGAATTAAACCAATTTCGGGGATAATTGTGCATCCTATGCTTGGTTTTACTAAGTGCGAGCTGGAAGAAATCTTAAGCAAAGCCGCTTTGCCCTGGTGCACAGATGCCTCGAATGAAGATAACAGCTTTAGCCGAAACCGTTTACGCAACGATTTACTGCCCAAACTGAAGATAGATTACAACCCTGCAATAGTGGAAAGGCTAAGCCATCAGGGAGAAATATTTAATCAGGCGGATAAGATTTTGCGAGAGAGAGCAAAAGGCCAGTTTAAACGCATTGTGCTCGATAGCAGCTCGCAACGGATAATGATGGATATACCCGCCCTGATTAAACTTAGAGCGGTAGAGCGTTATTATATTTACCGCATGGCATTTTGCCATATTACCAAACAAGAAAGTGATTTTATGGGTGCTCACAGCGAAGCCATTGATGATATTCTGGAATCCCGTGGTAGTAAGCAACTTGCTCTTTCCCAAGGAGTTCAGGTGAAAAAGATATATGCTGACTTGTTTTTTTACGGCAAAGAGGAAGGAGACGCTCCAGAGGCGGAAGCATTGGAGATTAATTCCGATCGCTCCCGTGCAGTTTATGGAAACTACCGCTTTAGTTTCAAGTACTTACGGGTTTTCCCCAAAGAGCCTGAAATTGCCTTACCAGACCAC
Organism: Cloacimonas sp. (SeqCode); assembly: GCA_034005785.1. GTDB lineage: Bacteria > Cloacimonadota > Cloacimonadia > Cloacimonadales > Cloacimonadaceae > Cloacimonas. Next base: position 2,301 of record JAVEUB010000128.1, read on the forward strand.
TATGTGCTACTGGATGCCGATAAAATTGCGCTACCCTTTAGTGTCCGTTATCGCAAGCCAGGAGACAAGTTTATCCCGTTTGGCATGAAACATTTTAAACGCCTTAAAGAGTTTTTCATTGACGAAAAAGTCCCTAAATATGATAGGGGTTTGATCCCCATCTTTGATGACGGTAGTAAACTGTTTTGGATCGTGGGGCATAGAATTGACGATCGGGTTCGCTATGATGAGGCCACTACGCACTATTTACAAATTGTGGCAGAACCTATCTTAACCAAGCCCAATAGGGCTGCAAACCGAAAAAAGGCATAAAGAGGAAACGATGAATCAGATGAATTGTGACATTTCCGCCGTTCTCTTCGACGAATATAGGATACAAACCCGCATTCGCGAAATCGGGCAGGAAATTTCGACAGAATATAGTGGAAAGACCCCGATTATGATCGGTATTTTGAAAGGTGGATTCATCTTTTTAGCCGATCTGGTTCGCAGCATAACCATCCCTCTGGAACTGGATTTTCTGGCAATATCCAGCTACGGATCCGGAACATCAAGCAGCGGCGTGGTGAAAATCCGTAAAGATATTGATATAGACATTAATGGCCGCGATGTAATTGTGGTGGAGGACATTGTAGATTCCGGTTTGTCCTTGCAATACATAAAAGATTACCTGTGGCAACACAAACCCAACAGCCTGCGCACCTGCGTACTTTTGGACAAACCGGATGCGCATAAGATTGAAGTGAGCTTCGATTATGTTGGCTTTGAGATAAAGAACGAATTTGTAGTTGGTTACGGCTTGGATTATGCCGAAATATACCGTAATTTGCCCTATATAGGCATCTTAAAAGAAGAGCTGTATTTATGAGCAAAAAACTCATATCCCTGCCAGTACTTGGAACTTTAGTGAAGTTATCCGCCCAAACCGGTGATTCGCTAAGCATCGATCCCAAGGTTTTACCTGCAGCCAAAAGCGTGTTTGAACAGTTTTCCACCATGATTAACTGGTTCATTTATGCCCTGTTACTGATCTCGGTGATCAGCATCATCAGGATGTATATAATCAAAAAAAAGGGTGGCAAGGATGCAGACAAAACACCTTCAGAAACGGGAAAACCGCTGGATCCCAGACAGCATAAACCTAAAAAGTCTGGCTTATCCATGCCCTTGGTAATACTACTGATCCTGCTAACTGTGATCATCTACCAAACCTTTACCAAAGGAAGTGAACCCATTACTAAAGAGAGCTTTAGTAACTTTATGCTGCGTGTTTCACGGCAGCAGGTTACTCAGGTGCAGTTTTCGGAAAAGGATATCATTTATACCGATTTAGCCAAGAAAAAGTACTTCAGCACGCTGCCTTTTGAAAGCCCGAATCTGGTGGACAGCCTTATTTCTCAGGGCGTAAAAGTAAGCGCCACAAAGCCTTCCCGCTGGGCTTGGATAATCTCCAGTGCCCTGCCGATATTGATCTTGGTGTTGTTTTATGTATTCTTCTTGAGGGGAATGACTAATCAGAATTCCAAAGCTTTCAGTTTCGGCAAAAGCAAAGCCCGCTTGCATGAAGCAAGTAAATCGGGGATTACTTTCAAGGATGTGGCAGGAGTGGATGAAGCCAAAGAAGAGTTGCAAGAGATTGTAGAATTTTTAAAAGACCCCAAGAAGTTCCAACGTTTAGGGGGGCGCATCCCCCGAGGAGTACTTTTAGTAGGCCGCCCTGGAACGGGTAAAACTCTTTTGGCAAAAGCCGTTTCTGGAGAGGCAGGAGTACCCTTCTTCTCGATCAGCGGTTCGGACTTCGTGGAAATGTTTGTGGGCGTAGGAGCAGCCCGAGTGCGTGATTTATTTGAACAAGCAAAGAAAAATGCTCCCTGTATTACTTTTATCGACGAAATTGATGCAGTAGGACGCCATCGTGGCACTGGTTTGGGTGGCGGGCATGATGAACGTGAACAAACCCTGAATCAGCTTCTGGTGGAAATGGATGGATTTGAACCCAATGAAGCTATTATCATAATAGCCGCTACCAACCGCCCAGATATTCTGGACCCAGCGTTACTACGTCCCGGTAGATTTGATCGCCAGGTAACAGTGGATCTTCCTGATATTAAAGGGCGCACCGAGATTTTATTGGTACATTCAGCCAAAGTTCCGCTTGCCGAAGATGTACTTCTGGAGCTTATAGCACGTGGCACACCAGGATTCAGCGGTGCTGATCTGGCAAATCTGGTAAATGAAGCAGCCCTCATTGCGGCAAGTAAAAACAAGAGCAGCATTGAGATGCACGATTTTGAAGAAGCCAAGGATAAGCTTACCCTTGGCAAAGAAAAGAAAAGCAGAGTGATTCCCGAAGAAGATAAACGACTCACCGCCTTCCATGAAGTGGGGCACGTGCTTACCTCTATATTTCTGGATAAAACAGAGCCTGTGCACAAGGTTTCCATTATCCCGCGTGGTTTTACCGGTGGTGCTACGCACTACTTACTAAGCGATAAAACAGGGTATTCACGCAGCTACTTGAACCAGATCTTGGTTACCCTGTTAGGTGGCCGCGCTGCCGAAGAAATAATGTTTGGCGAACTTACCACAGGCGCAGGAAATGATCTGGAACGCTGCACCGATATCGCCAAAAAGATGGTGTGCGCCTGGGGTATGAGCGATAAAATTGGGCCCATGACCATTGGCAAAGAACAGGGTGAAGTGTTTTTGGGTAAAGACATTGGCTCTCGCGACGTGTATAGTGACGAAACTTCACAGATTGTGGATAGAGAAATTCGTGAGACAATTACGGAAGCTTATCACAAAGCTACTTTTATCTTATCCAGCCATAGACAACTAATGGAGATTATGGCCAAAGAATTACAGGAAAAGGAAACCTTGGGAACAGACGAAATCTTCCAGATTATCCTGGCTAATCCTGGTGAAGCCGATCTGGAAATGGTTAACGCTAAATACGCAAAAGCGCAGGAATTGCGTTTTGAACACAGCGATACAATTGTAGCTACCCAAGTGGACACAGAGCTAAACGAAACTCCGGAAAAGGAAACTTAATGAACATGCATGGAACCACTATAATAGGGCTACACCGGAACGGACATACGGCAATTTGCGGAGATGGACAGGTAACTTTGGGCGATACGATCCTGAAGGGTAAAGCCATTAAAGTGCGCAAAATATTCGATGGCCAAGTGATAACCGGTTTCGCTGGAGCCACTGCTGATGCCTTTAGCCTGCTGGAAAAATTTGAAGAAAAACTGAAAACCAATAAAGGCAACTTGCGCAAAGCTGCAATTGAATTAGCACGCGAGTGGCGTCAGGATAAATATCTGCGGCGTTTGGAAGCCATGCTGATTGCCGGCGATAAAGAAGGTATCTTGCTTATCAGCGGGGTTGGAGATGTGCTAGAACCCGATGACAATATTATCGCCATCGGCAGCGGAGGCAATTATGCCCTGGCTGCAGCACGTGCCCTGGCTGCCAAAACCAAGCTAAGCGCGCGTGAAATAGCCGTTACAGCTATCGCCGTAGCCTCTGATATCTGCATTTACACCAATAACAATTACATCGTAGAGGAAATATAAATTGGAAAACCGCAACGATTTAACTCCGCAAAAAATAGTGGAGGAACTGGATAAGTATATAATCGGGCAAGATCAGGCTAAGCGCTGTGTGGCAATCGCCTTGCGCAACCGCTGGAGGCGACAGCAGATTTTAGGAGACATGAAAGGCGAAATTATACCCAATAACATCATCCTGATAGGCCCCACAGGCGTAGGAAAAACAGAAATTGCGCGCAGGATGTCCCGCCTTACAGGCGCACCTTTTATAAAGGTGGAAGCCTCTAAGTTTACCGAAGTTGGCTATGTTGGCCGTGATGTGGAATCCATGGTTCGCGAACTGATGAATACTGCCGTAGCTCAAGAGCGTGAACACATGGTGAATGAGGTGCAAGATAATGCGCAGCAGATGGCTGTAGAGATGATTCTGGATATTTTGTTACCCCGGGGAAAGAAACAGAAACGTGGTACTGATGGCAGCGAAACCCCTGAACAAGAGCGCTATAACCGAAGCCGTGATAAAATGCGTACTAAACTGCTCTCTGGTAAATTGGATGATAAAGAAATCGAGATTGAACCAGATCATGATAACTTTCCCAGCTTCGAATTAGTTGCCAACCCCGGCATGGAGATGATGGATTTTGATTTTTCTGAGATGCTAAGTAATCTGATCCCCGGCAGAGGCGGAAACCGCAAGATAAACACTACCGTGGCTTCGGCTTTAAAACGTTTCACAGAAACAGAAATAAACCGCATGGTGAGCAAGGATAAGCTTACTGAAACCGCCAAACGTAGCGTGGAAGATAACGGAATTATCTTCATCGATGAGATCGATAAAATCGCCACTTCTGATCGGCATGGGGGTATTGATGTTTCACGCAGCGGAGTTCAGCGCGACCTGCTGCCCATCGTGGAAGGCAGCAATGTGCCTACCAAGCACGGTATGATCGACACTTCGCATATCCTGTTCATCGCAGCAGGTGCCTTCCATACTGCTAAGCCATCTGATCTTATCCCCGAATTGCAAGGACGCTTCCCTATTAGAGTAGAGCTGAACAGCCTTACCCAGAGTGATTTTGAACGCATTCTCACCGAGCCGGAAAACTCACTAACCAAGCAGTACCAAGCCATCTTCCGCAGCGAAGGGGTAGAGCTAAAATTTAACGCAGATTCCGTGAGGGAAGTTGCCAGATTCGCCGCCTTGGCAAATGAAAAGATGGAAGATATCGGAGCACGCAGGTTGCATACAATAATGAATACCCTGTTGGATGATTATCTGTTCCAAATGCCTTCTGCAGAGCTTAAAATAGTTAAAATAACCAAGAAAATGGTGTCCGACCGTTTAACACCCGTGATCGAAAGCGAAGATCTTTCCCGTTTCATTTTGTAACATGCTCAAACGACTTAAAGGCCTGTTCGTCTCGCTAACTATCCGAAACTACCGATTGTTCTTTATGGGACAGGGAGTTTCGCTAATTGGTACCTGGATCCAGCGTACCACTATGGGCTGGTTTGTATATCGCTTAACCGGAAGCGCATTTTTGCTTGGCTTGGTTAGCTTTCTCTCCATGATTCCTTCTGTGTTTATCAGTCCCTTTGCCGGTGCTTGGGCAGACCGCTGGAATCGGCATCACACCATGATATTTACTCAAATCGCTTTTTTTGTGCAGACTTCCGTGCTGGCAACGTTGGTTCTTACTGGCGTGGTAAATAAAAATGTTCAGTACCCATTACTTATTATGGCTGCCTTCCAGGGCATTATTGAGGCTATTGATGCACCCATCAGGCAAAGCTTTGTAATCGATCTGGTAGCTACACGAAGTCTGCTGCCAAATGCCATCGCCACAAATTCTGCCATGTTCAATGGAGCACGCTTGATAGGCCCTGCGGTTGGTGGATTCTTGATTATCATGTTCAGCGAAGGTGTGTGTTTTGCCATAAACGCAATCTCTTATATTCCAGTGATCATTTCTCTGCTAGATCGG
>JAVEUB010000129.1:0-7843 GCA_034005785.1 Cloacimonas sp. (SeqCode)
ACGTCAACTCGTGTAGTGACCATAAAATAGCTAAATGCCTGCGTTGCAGGTATATAACTTTCCTAAATGGTAAAGATGGGTTAAGATTCTTTTTGGGCATCAGGTCTTTCTCCAAAAGATGCTCCACTATATAAACATGACCAGTGGTATTGCGTAAGGTCCCGATAGTATATTTACCCAAGTCCTGCTCGTTGTTAATGATAAGGGGAGAATCGCTGCGGGACACGATAGCCTGATTGGTAGTGTAATATGGGGTGGAAAAATCAAGCTGTTGAGAACGCTGCGGGGTAATGGTTATACACGCGATGGCAGCGTCGATCTTGTTAGAGGCTAAAGCAGCAAAAAGAGCATCAAAACTCATCGCCTCAAGCCGATACTCCATGCCCATTTTATCGGCAATCTTCCGCGTAAGATCAGCTTCAATTCCTTCGATAACGTCACCAGTTTTATAGGAAAAAGGTGGATACTCCGAGGTAGTAGCAAAACGGAGCACAACTTTCTCCTTAGGCTTGCAAGCAGCAAGACACAGAGATAGAACACACAAAACCATGGCAATCAGTTTTATGGCTCGAATCATCATAACCTCCCCTTTTATGGATTAAGGGATATAATGCTGAAATCCTCTTTGCTGTCAAGTACATTTGTGCATTATTTCTACATTGCTGTGGATATTTGTCCACACAGGGTACAAAGAGTAAAAGAGTAAGTGGTGAGTGGTTTCCCGTCATTCCCGTGGAGACGGGAATCCAGCCCTAATGAATCCCATTAGGGATGACACAAATAAAGCATTGATATATATATGATTATCTGCCGTTCTTACAGAACTTATCAATTGGCTGGATACCCGCCTCCGCGGGTATGACAAGAGTTTTCACACAAGCTCCTCCGCAGGAATGACAAGCGTTTTCACACAAGCGTGGAGACGGAAATCCAGCCCTAATAATTCCAGCGGGATGGCCATCACCTGCAACCTGTTATCTGCCAACTATTTCAACTTAAACACCGCTGTAAGCGTTACCGAAATGCTTTTATTGCGGGTGCTGGTGTTGTAATAGCCATAATCTGATACATCCGTGGAGTAAGGCTCTGTTATCTGAAACACTCCGGCGCGGGCTTCCCTCATTTTGCCAAGCTTGGTTTTGGCACTTCCAGCAATCTCTTTAGCGCGATCAACGGCATCTTTGGTAGCTTCGGAGAGGAGCTGTTTTTTTAGCTCTGGCAGCTTGGAATACAGGTAAGCCAAAGTGGAATTTTGCAGCAGCATGCCGCGATTGGCAAAGAACTCGGGATTAAGCGCCAGGTCTTCTATCTTCTGGATGTCCGAGGACAGGATAAACACGTTCTGGCTGAGGCTGTAATTGGTTAAACTCCCGTAGTTATCGTTAATGGGAAAGCTGTTCAGTGGCTGAATATTGATCTCTTTTTCGGCGATCCCTTTTTCGATCAGGAATGCTTTGAAGGCGTTAATATCTGCACTCATGCGGTTGTAGCCTTCTTTTAGAGCATCTGGAGAAGCATTACGCTGCACGGTTAAGTTCCATTTCACCAGGTCGGATTCGAACAGTTTACTGGAATAGCCAACCACGCGCAAACTGGTTTCGCTAATGCGGCTCTGCACCTGGAAAGCACCCAAAATACTAAGCCCGATTATGAACGATAAACCCACGATACCCCAAGTGCGAGGCGTCGATTTATCTTTACCAAAGATTATCCAGATCAGAAAGGCGACTACCGTAAGGGCAGTTATCAGCATCAGGTTTGTGGTCATTATTCAGCTCCTAAAAATGTTTATTAATCTTGAAAATATACTTCATGATCGGCATCGGGGAAGATTTCTACGAAGCGCTTTGCGCCGTCGAAATGGAATACAAGTTTAAAGGTTTGATAGGGTAATATGTTTTCTGCCAGTTCTGGCCATTCGATCAAGGTTATCCCGCTTTCCAGCATATCGAATATGCCCAAATCCATCAATTCGCCCTCGCTTTTCAGGCGATATAAATCCAGGTGATAAAGCGGGTATATGCCACAATGGTATTCTTTTAGCAGGACAAATGTGGGGCTATCGATATCTTCTTCAATCCCCAGATTAGCGCCAATTTGCTTGGCAAAAAAGGTCTTCCCACTGCCCAAATCTCCAGCCAGGCACACAACATCGCCAGGCTTTAACAAGGGTGTGATATAGGCGGCAAGATCAATTGAATCTTGCTCGGTGCGTAATTCTATCTTTTTCATGGTGTTATTCTCCGTTTCTCTGTTTATCTCTGCTTTTCTCTGTGGTTCAAAATTCTTTTTACATGAAAATGAATATTCGGCTACCTTGGGCGCACGCAATGCGCCCCTACAATACAAGTATAAGTTTTCATTACCAGTGGCGAAACGCAGTTTTTATGGATTTTTCTCTGTTTATCTCTGCTTTTCTCTGTGGTTCAAAATTCTTTTGGGGTGCATGCGAATCGCACCCCAACAGACACAGGTTTTTATCTAAGTATTTAAAAAAGTCCCAAAAGCTGTTCAACGACCCGCATTGCGGAACCTCGAGCTTCTCTTGGGACGATTTGACTATATGTTCTCTTTTAGACAGTCCTAATTATATGATAGGCAGGATTGGGCTTTAGGCAAGCATTATTTCGGGCGTTTACTTCTGCAGGTGGCAACGGGCAGAATCATCTCTTCCATAGAGACGCCTCCATGCTGGAAGGTGCCATTATACTGCCGTTGATACTGATGGTACGAGTTCGGATACACGAAGTAGTAATCGTCCTTGGCAAAGATGAAGTTATCCACGATGCTCTTGGTAGGCAGCCCGAATTCTGAAGGTTTCTTCACGAACATGGCGTGTCTGTCGTTCACAGAAAGGTTTTTCCCCTCTTTGTAGCGTACGGTTACGGAGGTATCGCGATCGCCGATAACTTGAGTGGCACGGTTTACCTTGATAGAGCCATGATCGGTAGAGATTACCACTATGGCATCCTGTTTGCTGATCTGTTTCAGGGCTTCATACAGCGAGGAATGCAGGAACCAGTGTTTGGTAAATGCACGCAAGCCTTCTTCATGTGGAATAGTTTCCTGTAAGATCTGATCGCGGCTGCGGTGATGTGCCAGTAGATCCAGGAAGTTATACACCAATACAACCAGATTTTCCTTGTTCCAGGTTTCCACTTTACGCAGCACGAAGTTGCCTTCTTCCATGTTGAATATTTTCACATACTTGCTGGTCGGTTCCAGTTTATAGCCCAGTTCCGTGATGTGTTCATCCAGCAATTGGTGTTCATTGCGGTTACGGCTGTTATCCATTTCGGCAGAGGTTACCCAATATTCGGGGAATCTTTTGGCAATATCGATGGGCAACAGACCACTGAATATGGAATTGCGGCTAAAGGGTGTGGCAGTAGGTAAGATTGAATAGTACAAATCCAGTTCTTCATCGAACAATTCCTGAATGTAGGGCTGAATCGCCAGATATTGATCCAGGCGCATGCAATCGATAAGGATAAAATACACCGGTACATTTTCTTCAAAATGCGGGGCGATGTACTGCGAAATAAGGTCGAAACTGAGGTTAGGACGGTCATCGCTTTGCAACCAGCTGCGGTAATTGCGTTCCACATAGTTAGTAAATTCGGTATTGCAATTACGCTTCTCCAGAAAGTGCGTCTGGCGCAGACCTTCATCGTTCACTTCATCAATCTGAAGTTCCCAATAAGCCATTTCGCGATATATCTGTCCCCATTCTTTCCAATCCGGCGAACTGAACAGCTTTTGATTTAGCTGAGCCATGTAGCGCGTATATTGCTGGCCAATCTGATTGGCACGAATCTCATCAGCCTGGAAGATTTTCTTGATTGCCATGATGATCTGGTTGGGGTTAATGGGTTTAATCAGATAATCAGAGATTTGGGAGGCGATGGCTTTATCCATCAAACCTTCCTCTTCATTTTTGGTAACCATCACAATGGGGATGGCAGTATTTATCCGCTTGATTTCCTGAAGCGTAGCCAGTCCGTCCAGACCGGGCATCATTTCATCCAGGATCACAAGGTCATATTTGTTCTCGAGCACCTGTTCAATGGCGTCACTGCCATTGTTACAGGTATCCACGATGTAATTCCTCTCTTCCAAAAAGAGGACAAAGGGTTTCAGCAGATCGATTTCATCGTCCACCCACAATATTTTCATTTGTTTCATGCGCGTTTTTTACTCCTTGTTAGTTTGGGTTTCAAGTTCGAAGAGGCGCTGGCGCTCTTTAACGATCTTTTTAATCTCATCCAGATCGGCGTCCTGAAAATACAAGGCGAGCTTAAAATTAAGCTCTTTGCGGGAACAATTGAACCATGAAATCATCTTCTCCATATATTGCTCGATATAGACGTCTTTTAGGTCTGTATCGGCTTCTTTTTCCTGTTTTTTTAGCTCTTTAATGTGGTCGCGGAGTTCCTTGGTGGGCATTTCTTCCGCTTTATGAACCCATTCATCACGCACCTTCCAATCTGCTTTTTGCATCATGGGGCGAATCATCTGCAATCTATCGAAACCAATTTCTTTTACATCTGTTTCGGCTATATCCATCTCTTCAATAAACAGATCGAAGGTGGAAACCAGCCTTCCAGCCAGGCTTCCGGAAAGCTGATACTCAGCCTCCACAAAATCCTTGAACTTCTCGTATCCCTTGAAGAGGAACAGTTTGGTGCGCTTGATCTCAGAGAGCAGCTGCCCCAAGCTGATAAAATTTTCTTCCAGTTGCTCTTTCAGGTTCGCTACTGCGCTGAACTTTTCGTCCGGGCTCATGCTTTCGGTAGGTTTATCATTGTGTGCCATGGATTCATTTCCTTTCTAACGTATTATTACTAAATTCTGTTTTAGCATCGGTGATGGGATAATAGATGTGTTGCTGCGCAGGAAACAAACCCTGCCGCACTTCTGTGCTATACTCATTTATCGCTGTGCGTATCTCGGTTTTCAGATCAGCATAGCGCTTTACAAATTTGGGCGGTTGCTCAAAATAACCCAAGAGATCGTGATACACCAAAACCTGCCCGTCGGTATAACGTCCAGCCCCGATACCAATGGTAGGAATGCGCAACTGCGCGCTAATTTCCTTGCCCAACAGCTCGGGAATGCCTTCCAGCACCAGCATAAAGGCTCCGGCTTTTTCCACAGCCTGCGCCTGAATAAGTATCTCTTCGTGTGCTTCAGGACTCTTGCCCTGAACTTTGTAACCACCAAAACGGTGGATAGATTGCGGGGTTAAGCCCAAATGCGCACACACGGGAATTTCGATATCCACAATTGCGCGAATAGCATCCAGACGGGAAGCGCTGCCACCTTCAAGTTTTACAGCATTGGCTTTGCCACGAACGATCAGCTCGGCAGCATTTTTCTTGGTTAGTGCGTCCCCCAGATGATAGCTTAGGTAAGGCATATCGGCAACAATGAAAGCAACAGGAGCACCCCGGCGTACCGCAGCACTGTGCGTAAACATATCTTCCAGAGTTACCTGCAACGTGCTATCGTAACCAAGCACCACCATACCCAGGCTGTCGCCCACTAAAATTATGTCGATCTCGCTGCTACTAACGCAGCATGCCGTGGCATAATCGTAGGCAGTGATCATCGAGATCTTGCGCTCATCCTGCTTCATTTGTGTAAATGAGGTAGCATTAATGGCTTTACTCGGGACTTTTGTCATTATCGGGTCCTTCTCTTTCAGCATCTTCTCTGGTATCAGCCTCGCGACTGCCGTCACCTTCGCTCAAATTATCTCCAGCCCAGGTGCCATGATTCAGCACCATATCGTAGATAATCCCACCATTATGGTACCAGCCCAGAAAGCGGCCATGTAATGCGCCTTCTCGGTAGGTAGCGCTCATTTGTGGTGTGCCATCTGGATACCATAACAGCATCAAGCCATCTTGCTTGCCGTGCAAATAGTAAACCGCGCGTAGCAGCTTACCCTGGGGATACATCTCGTAAGCTACACCGCTAAAAGCTATATCTTTGTACATTTGCAGCTCTTTGTCCATGCTTAGTTCGGACAGCAGAACTGCATTACTGGGTAAAACCCAGTTTTTCACCGCTAAAAAATCTTCGCTGATTTTTTGGGCAAAAGCCACACTAAAGGTGAGTGAGAAAAAGATAATAAGCAGGACTACTGTATTCAGGCGGTGGTAACGAATGCCTTCGCTACGCAGCGGACAAGTGGTCTGGCCAATTTTTATAAGCTCTTGAGGACACATTTTTCATCTCCGAAAGGTTGGTCAACCTTTATTTTCTGGTAATCGGGTACTATCTGCATTACAAGATAAACTACTTTGGGTGTTTTTACAAGGAAAAACTGCTACATGAACAGTGCAATCAGGATGTTTACTCCATCTATGCACCGCAAGCCCACCCTTTTTGCAACTCACTATTTCGGCTAAGCTTCGCCTTACTTTGCCCTCACTAAAGTGAGAAGAAAGTAAGCCCAAACTAAGCTGAGATATACTGTAACAAGCAAGGAACAAGCAAGGCAGATGGAACTAAGCCTTCATCTCCTCTTTGAAGTTGCGGAATTTCTCCCGCAACTCGGGCATACTACTGCCCAATATCTGGATTGCCAGCAAAGCGGCATTTTTTGCGCCACCAATAGCCACGCAGGCAACCGGCACTCCTGGAGGCATTTGCACTATGGAATAGAGTGCGTCCAGCCCGTTTAGCGCACCCGAAACTATGGGCAAGCCGATCACCGGTAAACAGGTGTGAGCGGCAATAACTCCTGGCAGGTGCGCAGCAAGGCCAGCAGCGGCAATAATTACTTTAAAGCCTTCTGCTTCGGCATTTTTTGCCAGTAGCACAGTTTGTTCTGGCTGGCGATGAGCAGACGAGACGAAAATCTCGTACTCCACCCCAAATTGGCTAAGTGTATCTGTAGCAGGAGCAATCTTTTCCAGATCGCTTTTACTGCCCAGGATAATCCGAACTAATTTGCTCATTTAGTAAGATGATCTGGAAGGACGGTAAGTGCCCGGTGAATTTCTTCGGCATCTAAAGCAGTGGTAAAGCTATCCAGATTTTGGCTACTCATAATAAGCTTGGAGATGTAGGATAACGAGAATAAATGCTGTTTGTCGTTGTGCAACAGCAACATAAAGAAGATGTTAACCGGCTTATTATCCGGAGCATCAAAATCCACCGGCTCGGCTGAGCGTCCAAACAGGATGCTGGGTGCTTTGATCTTGGAAGGATGTAGATGACGGGGATGCAGCAAAGCAACACCATTCCCTATGGCTGTGGAAATAAGCTCTTCACGGGCTACCACTACTTCATACAACCAACGAGCATCGCGCACCAGCTTTAAATCTTTGGCTTTTTCACTGAGAATGCGGATGGCGTCGTACTTGTTTTCGGCGGCAAAATCGAGGAAAATGTTTTCCGGACGCATGTATTCTTCAAAATGACAGATAACACGCCGCAAGGCAAGCATTTTTTCATCGGTTTCATTTAAGTTTTCCAGCCATTCATTAAGGGAATCTTCGTCAATTTTCACATTTTTGCCTACGAGCTTACTTTCGAAAACCGCCGTAGCGATCATTTCCTGAATAACTCGTTCGGAAACCTTTAATTTCTTGGCAGCGTCGGCTTTAGATAAGAATTTCTTGGCCATGGATACCTCCATTAGTATCAGATAAGTTAAGTTAATTTAGCTAAAAGCAAGGTTTATCTTGACAAAGATACGAGAATTTTCTGGATATGGCATTATGGTCAAGAGATTTATTTACACCGCCCTGATTTTGCTCGGTTTGAGTAGCTGTTTTTACTCGGTTTATTCAAATGCATACCCGCATTTAAAGAAAATTCGGGTGCTGGC
>JAVEUB010000130.1:0-7796 GCA_034005785.1 Cloacimonas sp. (SeqCode)
ATTCCACAATCTGCACAGATGAGAGGTATAAAATGAGAAATGCGCTGAGGTTCTTGTTGCTGGCTTGTCTTTTGTTGGTCAGCTTTCTTCCGTTGGTCGCCCAGAATAATATCAATTTAATACAAGCGTTTGATACCGGGGACAAAATGTTTGGCCGTACCTATCAACTAAATGAAACCCATTATCTGACAGTTTGGACTAATACGCTGAGAATCTACCAGGTCGTGAATGATCAGATCAGCATGGTGAATGAAGTTGTGGTAAAAGATCTTTTGTTACCCAATTCTGAGATGATTGGCAACCGGGTCTATGCCGTGGCAGAAGGGGATGGGGTCTATGTCTATCAGATTACGCCTGACTTTCAGATTGTGATGGAGCGTATAATCCCTCTGAATCCGTTGGGAGATGACCATCACTACTCTTTGTACGTTCTGGGTACAAAGATGATTGTGCTTAGCATGCTCTATATGGGTCCGGGAACAAACAATCAGGAATGTTACATTGATACTTACGATATAGCAAACCCTGATCAACCGGTGCATCTGAGCCATTTACTGTTTCCGAATCAGGATGCCCTCTTTGGAGCAGTTCAAGTTCCGGGTGGTTACTATTTGAGCACTTATTTTGGATTGATTTACTACAGTGAAGATCTGGTAAGCTGGGCAGCACCTTTCCAGCTTCCCGGATTAAATCCCGGTGTAGCATGTATCGAAACCTCCTTTGTTCATGATGGTAATATCTATTTTAAAGGTGCAAATACCGATCAGTCATATTTGTGGCGTTGCAGCGTTCACAACGACAATAGTCTAAGTCTGGATTGGGTGCAGACAATGCCGGGATATTGGTTTTGCGGTATCAGATTTGAGCCTGACCGGGTGGTTCTGATGACCACAGACCTAGGAGGCGGTAGCTATGCGATTACCTATAGCATAAATGGAGAGAACTGGCAGCAAACCGCTTGCCTGGATATCCCCATAACTTATTGGTTCTTTCCCGTCAGTAACGGGTACTTGGGATTCCAGAACAAAGCTCTAAGACGTTTTAACAGCTCTTTTACCTCGGTTGTTAATTTATATACAAGCATTCACAGACAGATATCAGAAGTGATTATGAACCGCTATTTGGCGTTGGAATCCAATGACGACCCTATGATAAGATTCTTCGATTTGGAAGCTGGAGCATGGTTAGATATAAACTCTTCATTCAATCTAAATTTGTATACCAGTCGCTGGAATAAAACTGAGATGATTTTGGGGAACGGTTATAGCTGTCATCTGATCTGCTTTGACGACAACGGAGTCGCTTCCGGCAGCAGCTTTAGTTTGAATCTGGAATATCCTTACTTTTCCAGTGCTGAAAGCAAATGGGGAAACCGGATCCTGAGTTTGATTGCCTGGAATCCCATCTGCGTTGTTAGATTATTTGATTATGATAATGGTGTAGTTGCACCCCTGAACACCTGGACTTTCGATTATTACAGTCCGAATGTGGAGTTTTATGCTCCGGATCATTTCTATACCGTTCAACGCGAAGAAGGCAACGAATACATGCATTTCTACAGGATCAATCCGGATTACAGCATCACAAGGGTAGGATCTATTTTTGTGGATGAACCGTATCGGATATACCAGGGGGACGGTTTCATTGCAAGCAGCGGAAATGATAACAACTTGATAGACATACAGAATCCGGATCTGCCTTTTTTGGTTTCCAACTTTGTGCTAGGCGGGCACGCATCGAAGAATATCAGCTACAATGGAGATGGGCACTTTCTCTATACCGGCATTAATATGTATGCAAAAGCACAAGTGATGAATACCCAGGGAGAAGTTGTGACCTCGTTCTATGCCCATCTGCCGTGGTCTATTGGCGGAAACAGATTCGTTACCTATAACTCCACTCATTTCTGCATTATGGAGCATCCGGAGTGGTTGGAAAACGAGGATGAACACATAGTTCCGGCTGTGAGCAATCTGGGCTTGCCTTATCCCAATCCTTTCCATGATGTGTGCCGGATTCCAGTTTCTATGAAGGAAACAGGAGAGATAAAGCTAAGCGTCTTCAACCTGAGAGGGCAACTTGTGAATAACATCGAAAATACGCATCTGGCCAAAGGAGAACATCTCATAGTTTGGGACGGAAAGGATCACAACGGCAGGTCTCTGGCCAATGGAGTTTATATTTTGCGACTGCAAACTAGGGAAGGTGTCTTTACTCAGAGGACGGTTCTGCTGAAATAGTATCAAATGACTATAGGATGTCCTAAAGCCTTGTAATATATGGGGTTTTCTTAGGCATCGCCAAAATGAGAATGTGGGCACGGTCGAAAGATCGTGCCCTTACTCATTTTGTTTCCGGCTATCGCTAGCAGGTTACTCCCCAGCAGAGCCTGTTTCCGTTTCACCGGACTTGCCAAGTTTGTTGATGTGGTTTTCATTGTCAATCAGTTTCGCATTGTGATTCTTGAGCAGTTTCTCAGGAAGCAGGTCAATGTATTGCTGTGCCACGCTTTTTGACAATCTCGATAAAGGCTGATTTGATCCAAATCCGTAATGTCGTGTTTCCATAGAGTCTCAACCCGATGATAATCTTTGATATACCTGTCCACAGCCTCCTTACTGTGATTGGTTTTTATGGCTATTTCAGGTGTAAGGTAGTTTTCCAAATAGAGGGTTATGATTTCACGTTTGTGGGTAATTGCTCCGGACAAATCATGAATATTACCGCGGGTAGGCAGGATTTCCCCACTTCTTTGGATTTCGTTAACATATTTGCTGACCACGGCATCACAAACACCCAGTAAACAGCTAAGGTCAAGCTGAGTTAGAAGTGCGCCTTGGTCAAAAGCCTGATCCACCCACCTGGAGAGTCTTTTCTTGCGCAAAGAAGTGGAGTCAAATCCATGGGCAATGTGATCGACATCTTCGTCACTTAGAAAACTTAATACTACAGGCTTCATGCGAGTTTGAGAAATTGACTTTGCTCTTTGGGGATATTCGTCTACCGGAACCGCCATCCACACCAATTCTTTGCTTGACGAAAAATGGGATTGGAGTTCCAATGATTTTGGAAGAAAAAATTGAAGGAAGGAAGATGCAGTTTCTGCCCTTTCTTCTTTCAAGAAATATGAGAAACACACCTTAAAGATACCAGGATTTTGTCCTAACGAAGTAATCCACTTCAACCCCTCGAAGCAACCGAAGATAAGAACAGTCGCAAACAGATTGAAATACCAGATAGTTACATACCCAGAGGTGCTTCCCAGTACCTGGCATTCATGGTGAGTGGCAACAGCATGGCACCGAAGATTAAAAATGAAGATATCGTATTGATCTACAAGACGATAGACTGGGGAAGTGCAGATGGTCAGATCTGTGCCGTAAGAGTGGATGGAGGGATTACCCTCAAACGTGTAAAGTTAGATCACAAGAGGGCTGCACTGGTACTCGAACCCCTCAATTTAGACTTCCAGACTCTTATATTAGACCAGGATCAGACGAGGGACGTTTTCCTGATCGGCACACTTGCAGTCCAACTGCGCCTTTGTGGAACTGACCTAATTTACTGATAAACAAGGATTTCCGAAAACAGTCCAGAATCAGTCCAAATTTGCAATAACCTCGATCCAAACAAGTCCAGAAACGTCCAAAGCTCGCTGTGACACAGTCTAAAACCAGTCCGCTATAAGTCTCCACCAATCAAAGCCTTATCCCCTCATGTCACACCGACGCCCATTTGCAAAATTGGGTGACTCTTTATAATTTGATTACTGATATAGATACAGACCTTCACTGAAAACTTCAAATTTCATCACCAAAACTTCAAATGTCCAAGTCCAAACAAGTTTCCCAACAAGCTCATATCATATTTGTTGATAATGTGATATGTTGATTTGTCCAAGTGATGACAATTTGAAGTTTTGGATGAGGGTTTATAATTGCCAGAATCGTGTTGTACTAGAATCCAGATACAAAGTTAAACTTGCATCTTGCATGCAGTTGCTTGCATTATCTTAAAGCAAACAACGGAGTATAACATGAAAGACAAACTAATCAACATCTTTACTGAGATAAAAGCCAGACACGATTCCGTATTAGGTAAACGCGCTTTTCACGATAACGCCGTATGGCGAAACCACGTGGAAGATAAAGATATGATGCGCTCGGAATTTGCCGTTGATAGAGACAGAATTCTATACAGTGGTGCATACCGCCGTTGTCATGGCAAAACGCAGGTGTTCTCCTTCACCAATCTGATTGATGAAGAAATGACCAACCGCAATTTGCATATTGCCTATGTTTCTCAGATTTCCCGCACGATTGGGAAATATCTGGGGCTAAATACTGAACTGATTGAAGCTATTGCCCTGGGGCACGATTTGGGGCATTGTCCCTTTGGTCACGATGGTGAAAAAGCGCTTTCCGAATGCTGTGTGGCAAATGGAATAGGGCATTTTCATCATAATATTGAAAGCCTGCATATAGTGGATTACATCTCGCGTAAAGGGCGTGGATTGAATCTTACATTTCAAGTGCGTGAGGGCATAATCTCTCACGATGGTGAAGTTCATAATACCCAACTCAAGCCGCAGACAGATAAGAATGAAGTAGATATAGACGCGTTTATCGCGGCCAAAAAAGCGGGAAGAAATGCCCTTTGGATGCCCCATCCACACTGGAAGGTTGCGTGGTTAGAATTACCGATACTATTGCCTATATTGGCCAGGATATCGAGGATGCCATCCGCTATAACATCCTTACCCGCGACGAACTTCCCAAAGAGCAGGTTGCCTATATGGGCAATACCAATAGCTCCATTATAGAAACTTTGATCAAGAGCGTGATAATAAACAGCTATGATCAAGATTGGATTGCCTTCGATCAGGAAACCTCAGAACAGCTTATAGAACTGAAGAAATTAACTACAAGCGCATTTACACCGATGAAAACGTGAAACAAGCCAATGCAATTATCTATCGCACTATGCATGTGATGTTCGATAAATATCTCACAGATATCAAAGAAAACAACAAAAGCTCCAAAATCTTCAAGCATTTTCTGGATCATAAGCGTCCTGAATATCTGGAAAGATTTAGCCCCGCCGAATGGGTTAGGGATTTTATCGCTACGATGACCGATAGATATTACAACGAAGAGATTAAGGACTATATGCTTCCCTGGCGTGGCTAAGCTTTTACTAAACCAAAACCAGGGAAGTGCTTTTTAGATACTTCTTTTCCAACACCTTGCAGAATTGCTTCATCAGGTTTCGGCGAATCTCCAGATCTTTGGGTAAGGCAGGATCCTGATGTGCATCATTTATCTTAGTGCCCACCACGCATTCGATGATATCACTATCTATCAAAATTTTAGCTAAACGCCTGACAGCATCATCTGGAAGACTATCCAGACTAACATCTTCGCCCAGAATGCGCAAACAGCGCGACAGAGTAATCGTCCCCTCCGTTACAAGTTCAAAACCTTCCATACTTGCTGTGGGAGGTATTTCCTGGGAAGTCTTCACTTCATTTAAGTTCACGCTCACTGGAATGTTCAGCTCTCGGGATAAAATAGCTGCTGTGGTGCCTCCACAGATTATTTTGCGTCCCTGATAATCGCGGCTGATTTGTGCAAGGATGGCATCATGCTCAGGCTTATAAGGTGGCCCGGTCATCAGTAATGTTCGGCGTGGTTTTCTGAAATAAAGGGCAGCGCAGGTAATATCATCTGCAGCCTGATTTCCATCGTAGTCTTTGGCTTTCAAAGCGATACGCTTGCTGATTTCTCCAGCAGAGATTTGTTGGTTCGCCCCAATTAGTTCGCTTAAATAAGCCTCTACCCCACGCTCCATCCATCCTAAGGGAAGGTTGAAACGTCCAATGCCAGCTTGGCTTACTCCATCAGAATAATACACAATCCTATCGTCGGGTTGCAGTTCTAATTCGCTGTAATACAGATGGCTTTTGCGGAAAGTGGAGATCGGAATTTCCTGCTTTTCCACAGGTGTGATAATCCCCCTGCGAAACAACACATAAGGCGGATTATCATGCTCGATTATGCGCATTTTACCATTGAAATCGGCATCGATAATCGTGAATGTGCTATAGCCTATATGCCGGTATGAACATACTGGAAGTGTTTCCAAGATAACTTCTGCTGCATGCTTTATATCCATCTTGGAGCTGATAAAATTTGCTGCCATGGTGGTTGTAAGGGTAGCCAACACACTTGCTTTTATACCGCTGCCAAGGCCATCAGCCAGCACACACACGATGCGGTCGTCCGTTTTACGGCTGTAAAAGGAATCTCCGCAGGCCAGTTTGCCGTGCTTGTTAATCTGATAGAAATCCGCTTCCAGAAAGAAGTCGTTCATCATTTATCCTTGCCCGAAAAGGATTCGATGATCGAAGATAGCAGCACTTCGCTATCAGCAGCATTTTCACCCAGTAAAAAGGCAATTTGCTGAACTGTGGTAAGGTTTTTCTTCATCACTTCGCCTGCTTTGGCAATAATCTGTTCGCGCTGAATTTCCGGCTCTGTGATATCTTGCAGAATACCTCCCAGTACGTGATAGGGCTGGATGGAGAAAAGAGTTAAGCGAATGATCTTTCCCCTGTGGCGGATATCCGTTACCTTGGCTTCAGTACCGTTTTTTAGAGCTGCCAGGAACAGATCGCTAAAGGGAATCAAACGCTCCAGATAGGCACCTTCCAGATCCGGATCGGCCTCGCTTACCAAACTGGCATCTCCCCCAATCAGCTTAACAAATGGTAGATTGGATTCGATGATCTTTAGATTTTCATCCACAATTACCACTCCGGAAGGCATAGCTTTAATTAAGGCTGAAGCCTTATTTTGAGCCAGCTTGCGTAAATACGATACGCACATGGCAGGTTCCGCTTTGGCTTCCAAAAGTGCAACAGCAAATTCCTTGCAGGTGTTATAGCCACAGCCTCCGCAATTAAGCTCTTCTTCTTTACTTTTTTTTCCAATTCTGAGCAGTGCTGAAGCAATTTCCAGTTTACTATGCGCTGTTTTTGCAATTTCCCTACTGCTAAAATGCTTGGAACTATCCAGTTCAGCTGCCATACGCTCTGCAGTTCCAAACTTTACCTCCGTCTGCACCTTGTAGCGCTTTTTGGCAATCGAGCCTTTGCTGGAAACCACAGGACCATTTACACAACCACCTATGCAAGCCAAAGCCTCTATAAATACAGGCTGGGAAAAACTATTCACTTCCAGATCGGTTAAGGCTTCCATGATCTCCGGCACACCACTGAAGCTCATATACAGTGTGTTTTCCGGAGCTCCGCAAGTCTGCACACCTTCCACCATACCGCCATCTATGGGATACAATCCTCCCTCTTCTGCAGATATAGGCACAAAAGCTGCTTCAGAGGAAAGCTCCACCCAATCTATAGATTCGGAGATGAACCAACGACGTAGGTCTGCAAAGGTTAAAGCAAGATCAAAGCTATCCAGCGCTTCGTTTTTCTTGGCAATGCAGGGGCCTATAAAAACAACTCCGATCTCTGCTCCATAAAGCTCTTTCAGTTGTTTACTATGAGCCTGCAAAGGAGAAAGCACTTTACTTATAAAAGGTACAAGCGAAGGATGGTACTGCTCTACCAAATGGACTACACTGGGGCATGCGGATGAGATTATCAAAGGGTGCTTGTCCTCATGCAATAAAGCGGCACAGGCAGCCGAAACTGCCTGTGCTCCTAATGCTGTTTCCGATACTCCCGCAAAACCAAGGCTTAGCATAGCGTTTATCAGTTTGCCTGTAGCCAAACC
>JAVEUB010000131.1:0-1981 GCA_034005785.1 Cloacimonas sp. (SeqCode)
CGCGGGTATGACAAAACGTTTTCGCACAGCCTCCTCCGCGGGAATGACAGAGAGTTTTTATAGTTTTGTTGCAATCCCTAAAGCCATCTTTGTGGCAAATACCCTGTTTATGATTATCTTTTTATCAAAGAGGTGAATTATGACCAGACAAGAAGGATATCGAATAGTTATAGAGGCGGAAATCCGCTCTCAGAACCTGTACAAGGCGTTAGCCAAAAGCTTTCGCAATGCCGAAACCACTAATGTGTTCAACGAACTTGTGGTGCTGGAAGAAAACCATGAAACCAAAGTGCGCGCTGCCTTCAGCCGCGAATTCCCCCATCAGGAATTGTTTATAGCAGACGACCTTAGTATGCAGCTAAGCGGTATTGACCTCAGTGATCCCAAAGAAGTGCTGCAGTTTGCTATCTACCGCGAAGAAGTGGCAGAAGACATTTACCAAAAGATGGCAGCCGAATCCCTTGACCCTGAAATTAAGGACATGATGCTGCAATTTGCCGCAGAAGAACTGGATCATAAAACCCTGTTATTAGCCGAAATACAACGCATTCAAGGCGCTATGACGTGGTTCGATTCCTCCGAACTTACCGGTTTTATGGAGGACTAAAGCTCCCCCTATGGCGCGTAAAGATCAAAGCAATCTCTTCGAGGAAGACGAGCTAAAGCAAAAAACTGTTCCCCTGGCAGAAAAACTGCGCCCGCGGCGTTTGGCAGACCTGCGTGGCCAAAGCAAGCTTATTGCCCAAAATTCGCTGTTGCAACAGATGATGGAGAGTGGTGATTATCATTCGTTCATCCTGTGGGGACCTCCCGGAACGGGGAAAACCACCATTGCGCGCATTATCGAAACGCGCAGCACCTACCATTTTATCCATTTTTCGGCTGTGCTTTCGGGCATCAACGATGTGAAAGGCGTGATGAAAGATGCGGATTACCTGCATCGCACGCAGAATCAGCGGAGTATTCTGTTTATCGACGAGATTCACCGCTTCAATAAATCTCAGCAGGATGCCTTTCTGCCTTATGTGGAAAGCGGCGCGGTAATCCTGATCGGCGCTACTACCGAGAACCCTTCGTTTGAAGTGATCCCGGCTCTGCTTTCACGCTGCCATGTGTTTGTGCTGGAATCTCTTGCAGAAACAGACCTGAAAGATATCCTGAAACGCGGCTTTAGCGAGCTGAAGCTGGAAGAAGATGAAGATATTATCGGCTGGATGGCACAAAATTGCGGTGGCGATGCACGCAGAGCGCTGAACGAGCTGGAACTGATCCAGCCCTATTTAAAGAAAAACCCGCATCCACCCGTAAGCGAACTTGCCCAAACCCTTGCCAAGAAAACCATGTTCTACGATAAAAACCGCGAAGAGCATTTTAACCTGATTTCGGCTCTGCATAAGAGTTTACGCGGTTCTGATCCTCAAGCCGGGCTTTATTGGCTGGCGCGGATGCTGGAAGCGGGAGAAGACCCCCGTTATCTGGTGCGACGCCTGATCCGTTTTGCCAGTGAAGATATCGGGCTTGCCGATCCCCAAGCCTTGGTGCAAGCCATTGCTGCCAAAGATGCTTTGCTGTTTATCGGCATGCCGGAAGCCAGCAATGCACTGGCACAATTGGTGGTATATTTGGCAACAGCCCCCAAAAGCAACAGCCTCTATCTCGCCTACAAAGCTGCCGCCGCTGATGCGCAAAAAACCAGCCATTTCGGAGTGCCCCTGCATATCCGCAACGCTCCTACTAAGCTGATGAAAGACCTGGATTATGGCAAAAACTATCACTACGACCATGATTCTGAACATAGCTACTCCTATCAGAACTATTTTCCCGAACAACTGGGCGAAAAAACCTACTATGAACCGGGGCAGTTTGGCTTTGAAAAAGAGATTCGGAAACGCCTGGATTGGTGGAAAAAACTGCGGGAAAAGACCTGACAAGCCTTGTAGCATTGCATTCCAACCCTCGTAACATAGGATTCCAAGCCCGC
>JAVEUB010000131.1:1991-7807 GCA_034005785.1 Cloacimonas sp. (SeqCode)
AGCATACCAGTGCTGCCCATGTATACAGCCCGCGGTTTAACTCATATTTTTGTTCCCGAAGATATTAGGATTATTATAAAGCTATACAGGACAAAAATATAAGCCAAACACGCTCCAAGGGTACCGCTCACTTGCACAGCTCTCACCTGTGCAGCTCTCACCTTTTTATGCAGAAACCGCTTGACAATTATCAGCCATTCGATTTCAAGGATACAACCTGACTGGAGGATTAGTCCTAATTGGTAAGGCAGCGGTCTTGAAAACCGCCGGGTTATGCCCATGGGGGTTCGAATCCCTCATCCTCCGCCAAAGAAAAAAGTATTAAGCTGGAGAGGTGACCGAGCTGGCTTAAGGTGCACGCCTGCTAAGCGTGTGTGGGTCAAAAGCCCACCGAGGGTTCGAATCCCTCCCTCTCCGCCATCATAGTGTGTTGGGCAGTCGCCAAGGGGTAAGGCACCAGGTTTTGGTCCTGGCATCCGGGGGTTCAAATCCTCCCTGCCCAGCCAGTTTTATATATTAGTTTACCGTTGGGATGTCGTCTAATGGTAGGACAGCGGATTCTGGTTCCGTATGTGAGGGTTCAACTCCTTCCATCCCAGCCACATATTCCCAGGCTTTCGGGCTTGGGAATTTTTTTGCCCAGATATATTACATACTATTCTGCTATTGCACAATGGCTTGGGCTGCTTGGAAAGATTGGTGATAGAGACTATCACCCTGATTTTAGCTTGTGATGTTGACCGAAAAATATGAGGTGATGAGCTCAATGTCTCACCACCTCATTTGTATTAGTAAGTAGCTTAACTATTTAACTGGTGGATTCCTCACCGCAACAACTCTATAGAACCCCGAGCTTCTTGAACCCGCCAAAGTATCTTGGAAGGTGTTTTGGCTTGAGGGCACGGTTGCTAACAGAGTGGTAGAGCCAGCATCGAAAGCAGGTGTGGGGCAGAAGTAAATCACGTAACTATCTGGATTTCCGGTTGGCGCACTCCAAGAAAGCGTAACTGTGCCACTAAGATTCTCAAGTGCAAGCGTAAGGTTATCGGGAGTAGAAGGAGGTGCCGGCTCAGCTATCGCAAAAACATTGCTGATTGCCAGATAGTTTGGCGAAATGCTATCGGTAAGCCTTATCTTACAGTTCGTGGAGGCAGCGTAGGGAACAACCCAGATAAAGCTGTTCGTTCCTTGATTCACGGTTTTATCCCCTCCATTTATCCAGATAGACCCTCCATTTGTAGAGTAAGCGAATGCTACGGTGGTTCCAGCTCCTGTATATTCCCATTGGATCGTCTGGTTGGTTCCGCTTTCCCATGTTTGTCCACCGGTTGGTGCAGAAATAGTAATCGGTATTGAAACCGAGAGTTCTACAGGGATGTTAAATGAAGCATTAGCGGTATCGTTAGTGCTTCCATTAATTGTGGCATTATATACTCCGGGGCTCATGCCTGTGGCGTTAAAAGCCATAGTAATGTTTTGAGCAGAACCGCTTACTGCGATTGTGTTACTAACAGTGGTGCCACCATTTATCCTCAGCCATGCCGGTGCGCTGGCAATAGTGAGAGAATAGCTTAATGACATATTCCCGCTATTGGAAATCGTTAGAGTCTGGTTACCACTTTGTCCGGGAGCATGGCTGGCAGCGAAGGAAGCAGCGCTTAGGCCTATAGTGGGCTTTCCACCTTGTCCAGTAAGAGCGATTGTTTTGCTTGCACCCGTGGCATTATGCGAAATGGTAATGTTGCCATTATATGCTTGCACTGCTGTGGGATTAAAGCTAATTGTATAGGTATGATTAGCACCTGCCGCAACTGTGTAGGGCAGGCTGTTGCGTTCGTTTGTTTTGCTATGGCTTGCCAAAGAACTAACAGCTTGCTTGGCAGGTTGAGTAACATTATCGGCTCTTGCTAAAGCCACAGTGTAACCAACTGGTGTAACAATATTCCCGGTAAGCGTAGCTGTTCCGGCATTGGATATCTGGAAGTTACTGCTTTGAGTAGTATTAACAAGTACTGTGCCAAAAGCCTTACTGGTAATGCTTACAGTTATCTGCGGCTGTGGAGCTGAGACAAAAAGTTCTACAGGAATGTTAACAATACTGTTGGTGCTGCTATTGCTGGATAGGGTTATAGTAGAATTATATGTTCCAGGTGTAATCCCGGCAGTATCAAAACCGACCGTTACTGTTTGATTGGCACCGGCAGCAAGAATACTTCCGCTGGCAGTTGATCCGCCATTCAGGCTTAGCCAATCTGAGTTTACAGCACTTTCTTTAGTTACCAGTATATTATCCAGACACACACCATAGCCGTATTTAGCGGTACCTTCAAAGGCTATGAAGTAGCTGGCAGACAAGTTTGGAAGAGCTAAAGTTTCTTGAGTCCAGCTGGCAATACTGTTTGTGTATGTAGCCAGCACTGTCCAAGGTCCTGATACTGAATTTCCATAATATACGCGCAATTCATCCTGATCAGAAGACCATAACTCCTGCGTATGCCAGAAGCTTAAAGCGGCAGAACTTGCTCCCGATAAATTAAGAGCCGGGGTAATCAGCTTTACAACGCTTGCAGTAGCAGAGTTTTTATACAAGCGTGCATTATATGCCCCATCCTGAGCACTGGCAGGATGACTACTGTAACCGCCAGCAGCATAAACCCAAGAAAGCGCATCTCCGCTAACCAGGGTTTCTGTCCAGCCTGTAGGTATGCTTGTGGTAGCAAATGTTTCGGCCAGCACAGTGGCTGAAGAGGTTGGCAGGGAGCAAACCCAATTTAGAGTAGCGCCCCCCGTATTACCAATAATCAGGTTTTGGCTGGAGCTAAGATTGGTAAGCATTGATTTCGATATGGACGAGGGATTCCAGGTAATAGTTGGGGGGATTACAATTGTATGAGGCGGGAAGCTTATGTGATCAACCCAGGCGCAATCGCTGCCACCAGTAGTATTTGTGTCTTTGGAATAGGCCCAACAAAAAGTGTGCAGTCCGGCAGTTACAGCATAGCTTTGCATGACCCAAGAACCAGCGCCAGACCAAGAACCCAGTTCGGTGCCATCAAGATAAAACTTCAAGAAATCATAGTTGGTTTCCGAGGAAACCTTCTGAAAGAAAGCAATATTTCCAGGGCTGGAAACGGTCATTTCCAGGTTCATCGAGGTGGTGGAGTTATCAACAATTGCAGCAGATTGTGCTGCATAAGTGCCAGAATACTTCTCTGTGCTTTGCACAAACCAGTTACCACCCGAAAAAGTCCAGGCAAAAGCAGAGAAATTGTTTGTTTCAAAGCCTTCGTCGGCAGGGGCAAGAATACTGATATCCACAAAGCTTTGTCCGATATTGTTTTCGTTATCCACTGCTTTGGCTGTAATTGTGTGAGAGCCGGCACTGACACTGGTGGTATTCCAGTTCCAACTGTAGGGATAAGAATTATCCGTTGCTGTGGGGATTGTAGCACCATCAAGATAGAAATCTACCCGATTCACGGTTCCTGGAGATGTGTCCGTAGCCGTAACGCTAATGGTTACTGTAGAGCCTTGGTTAAAAACACTACCTGTAGCGGGAGAAGTAATTGAGCAGACTGGCATTCCGGGGGTTACCACCCCATTGTCGAAAGTGATCGTGGCACCGGCAGAGCCAATATTAAGCAGCGTTAAACCGCCTGCTGCACCGCTACTTAGGAAGGGAGTGGGGTTGGTGGTGGAACTGATCGACGTTCTTCCAGTCTCTAAGCTATAATTTGCCGAACTTGTAGTGCCATTAACAGTTGTAGTGCCATTGGGGCGATAGATATACACTTCATCGGGAGGGCCTTCGGCATTTCCTTCTCCGGCCAGGGTGTTTATCCTATAAACCAGCAGTCCAGAACCGGGAATAGAGTTTTCGTAGGTTCCTGTTTTACGGCGGTATTCTACCATGAAATACTCTGTGGTGGAATTGGGAGAGTTTATTCTGTAACAGTTATTCGTGGAAGAGGTTACGGGGTTCAGGTTATAAGTGCCATTGGAATTAAGAGTGGTTACCGAGGGTATCCAATGCCCATATTTCCATTTCATAAATGCACCCATGTGTTGCGGGGGATTAGCAGTAGCTTCCATCACATCCCAGCTACCAACCGGATCTATAGTGCTATCTGAGGCATAATGGTACAAATCCGGTGCTCCCAGAGAATGAAAGAACTCGTGGCACAGAACACCCACACTACTGGAGGTTAAAAAATCCTTCAGTTGGAAATTGAAATCATACACACGTTTTCCGCGCAAGGTAACCGTGCGATCGTAGATAGACCAGCGATGCGGCCACAGCAAACTGCTCCAGGCTCCTGCAGCGCCACTGATTATGAATACAACGTTATCCACATTTCCATCACCATCAGAATCAATCACCAAATCTGCCGGAACAGCCGCTGCCACGCCAGCTATGGCACTTGCCAGCAGCGTGAACTCACGGTCTGTGCGCTGGGTGTCATCTTGATAGCCAATAGTGTTCGTAGTGGCATTATAGGGCTGAAAATAGGCACGTGTGTGCTGTGTGTCTTGCCAGGAAACAACATTTCCGCTCACTGGAGCAGGATAGAAGGTGGTGTTTACCGCTAATTGATTGTAGGACGCTTCCTGAAAGTAGTTCGTTAAAGAATTGGTATTGGTGTTGAACCAACCATCATAGGTGGAGATGGTCTGTCCAAATTCTGCTTCACCGCTGAAACGGACATACACCACAAGGTTATTAATCGTGCCAATGGTAGGTGCAGAGCGGTGGGGAGGAGTTTGAAACTTGGTGCTACGATACTGTTTGTATTCTTCCTGGCTGATATTGAGCTTGGGAGTTAAGCCACCCAGGGCAGGATTATCCTTTCCGGCGATAAGTTTTCCAGCCACAATAGCCGTTCCGCTTTTTACCGCATACATATAATAGCCAGTATCCTGAGATTGGATAATGGTGTAATTATCTTTGTCGTGCAACCAGTTATGATATTCATCGCCGGAAGCAAAGCATTCCAGGGTGCTACCATCTGGCTGCGTAAGGGTTGTTGGCATATTAGTTAGATAAGCTGACCATAATGGCATCAACATTAGCATAGCTATTATTAGGCAAAACGGGGTCTTCATACATTCTCCTCATCGAGTGTAGATTTCTTTCTAAATACCACTATTTGTGATGGGATAATTTGTGCAAGCAAAATGTAGCACTTGGCACGAATTGGAATTGCTTTCCAGGCCCAGAGATGTTTATTTTAGCTACTTTCTTATTTTGCCAACACCATTTTACGGGTAATTTGAGCTTTACCACAAGATAAACGGTAGTAATATACTCCGCTGCTTACCCTATTTCCATGTTCATCTTTCCCATTCCAGAGAACAGAATTCAGGCCTGCCGGGTAAACCTGATCATGATTAATTGAGCTTACCAACTGCCCTTTTAGGTTGAACACACTCCGGTGAAGGCAGTTTCACTATTCAGGATACCGGCGCGATCATCGCTCCAAGCAATCATGGCTACCTGATTAAAGGCATTGCCTTAGCATTGTCCTTGCATTGTCCATGCCATAGCCAATTCAAAGCCAATGCTAAGGGAATGCAAGCATGAAGTCCAACCCGCCCCAACTAACATCATTAGTTTTAGTTGAGATTGGCGGGTTGAACTCCATTGCCTTATCGGGGTTAACTTCTGATGATATCGTAACTGTTTTAACGGCAAGCGGTAACCGAGGTACGTTGGAAAGATGTGAGGGGGACGAAAAAAATCTTGACATCTATCATGCATCCGGTTATCTTGTTCGTAGTAAATAAAGACATTAAGAGGTTTAACAATGCGTAAACTT
>JAVEUB010000132.1:0-7790 GCA_034005785.1 Cloacimonas sp. (SeqCode)
GATTTGAAAAATGCTGATACGATTTGAAAAAATAAGTGAGAACGCATAACTAAAAAAATGACTTGAGGAGCAATAAATCCCGTAGGAGAATCTTTACACCCACCGCAACAAGGTAGCTTTGAAAAAAAACTTGACGCATATTTGAATCATAAGAACATTGAGATCCAGAAGCAAGTATGCCGGAAATCCTGGCATATAGTCTATAACCGAATAGCTACAGGAGAAATAATGAAGACAAAGCTTACCCTCATCATTTCCGTGTTGTTCCTGCTTGGAGCAGCAACACCTTTTTTTGCATCCGTAAAGGATATTAGCCTGAACTTTGAAGAGGGTGATTATGTTACCTGCTCCGGAATACCCGCATATAGTGCAATTACTATCGAGGGATGGATCAATCACTCCAATTTAACCGCAGTAAATCAGAGTTACTTCACCATGCTTAATGAAGCTGTGGTATTGCGCAAGAATGGCGAACAGGTAGAATTCTTCGTAAAGCCAACCAATGGTACGGCCACCCGTATATATGGAGGAACCCTGACAGCCGGAGAGTGGACACATGTGGCAGGGACATTCGATGGTGGCATGATGAGGCTATATGTGAACGGCAATTTAGTAAGCCAGATATACACTCCGCCGGGCTCCTATACCAATTCAGGCAGCTTTCGGATCAGCAATAGTTCTGAATCCATGCACGGCAAAATTGATGATGTAAGGCTGTGGAATGTTAGTCGCAGTCAGCAGCAAATAGCGAACAACCGTTTCATAGAGCTTACCGGGACAGAAGCCGGCTTGGTTTCCTATTGGAAATTCAATGAAGGAAGCGGAAATGTAGCATATGACTTGCTATACCACTCCCACGGCACTCTGCAAAATATGACAGATGCAAACTGGATTGTTACTGTTCCAGAAGCCGATTGGCTATGGGCTAAGCAAGGTGGGGGGCAAAGCGAGGATTTTGTCCGTGACATAGCAACTGACGCCAATGGAAATAGTTATGTGACTGGAAATTACTTTGGTATAGCGAATTTTGGCTCGTTCCAGCTTAGAAGTCTAACGGGTGAAGCACCTCCAGGGACGGAACAATCAAGCAACATCTATGTAGCAAAACTGGATGCCGATGGTAACTATCTTTGGGCCAAGCAAGCAGTTGGATATCAATTTGACAGTGGCTACTGCATTGCCACAGACAGCAATAGTAACGTCTATGTAACTGGGGTATTCAACGATAACATCATGTTTGGCACGATATCACTCACCAGTAGCGGAAACACTGATGTCTTTTTCGCCAAGCTGGATGCCAACGGAAATTGGCTGTGGGCAAAAAAAGCTGGCGGATCAGGGGCTGATACCGGCACCAGCATTGCTTCCGATAACAGCGGGAACGTTTATGCAACAGGTATTTTCGCTGGAACTGCCACTTTTGGTTCCACCCAGCTAACCAGCAGTGGTGGTGAGGATATCTATATTGCCAAGCTGGATACAAATGGCAATTGGCTTTGGGCAAAAAGAGCCGGAGGATCAAACACAGACCGGGGCTACGGTATAGCCACCGATAGTAATATGAACAGCTATGTGATGGGCAGTTTTGCGGGCACCTCTCTTTTTGATACTTACGAGCTAAGCAGCAGCGGGAATTATGATTTTTTCGTTGGCAAGCTAAATCCCAGCGGTAACTGGCTGTGGGTTAAGAAAGGTGGCGGTTCTGGCATTGATATTGGATATTCTATAGACTCTGACGCAAACGGGAATCACTGGGTGACAGGGACTTTTCAGGGAACAGCCACTTTTGGCACAAGCTCCCTAATCAGTAGCGGTGGTGATGATGTCTTTGTCGCCATGCTGGATAGCAATGGTAATTACCTCTGGGCCAAGAGTGCCGGGGGCAATGGCAATGATAGTGGCTATGGCATTGCCTCCACCAGCGACGGAGATAGCTATATAACAGGGCATTTCACCGCTAATGCAAGTTTTGGTTCCATACCCCTCAGCAGTAACGGAAACAACGATATCTATGTTGCCAAGCTGGATCTCAATGGTAATTGGCTCTGGGCAAAAAAGGCCGGTAGTTCAGACAATGATTTTGGATACGGTATTACAGCAGATCTTGACGGTCTTGCTTATGTAACTGGGACTTTTAAAGGGACTGTTGTCTTTGGCTCGGCTACACTCGTCAGTAGTGGGCAAAGTGATGTCTTTATCGCCAAGCTGGATTACGACCTTCCTGTGCTGGCAGTTCATGATAGATCAGTAGCTTTCGGTACATGCTACATAGGCTATACATCAAGCCGGAATATATGGCTGAAGAATATCGGATATCAAACGCTGAGAGTGGAATCCTTTGCTTTCGGACAAATTGGCTCTCCCTTCGATGTAATTGGGCATTTACCCTTCGAAATTACAGTTGGTGATAGTGTGGCAGTTCAAATCCGCTTTTCACCGCTGGTATTGGGAGCGTTTACGGATGTCCTGTATATTTATATTGATGCCTACAATATGCCCACCGCAGCTATCAGCCTAAGCGGAACTGGGGCATCTATATCCCAACCGTTTCCACCCATGAATATAAGCCTCACGATGGATGGCTCAAATTCTGTATTAAGCTGGGAAGCTGTAACTGAAACAGTAACACATGAACCTATCGTGCCGGATTACTATCTGGTGTTCTTCAACGGTTCATCAGATGTCAACGCACCTTTCTACTATCACGGAGCCACTGCAGGCTTGCAATATACGCATTATCTGGTGGGTTTGCACTCTCCCCATATGTTTTATCGGATCATAGCCTACGTATCCGGTAGCAGAAGTTGCCTGGATTTAACCGGGCTTGGGTTGAAAAGAGGAATGAGTGAGGCCGAAGTGCTGGAGCTACTCAGATAAGATCTGGCATCACCCGGGAGGTTCGGGATAGATACAATGTAACGCCCAAAGCTTCAAATGCGGATCAATTGTCTCAGTGGTCTTGCTCTTAAATGCTCCTCCGATGAGATTCAAAAGTCGCATTAAATTAGCGCTTCCCTTATTGTAGTTGTAGGTTACACTATCTTGTACTGCAATAAGTTGGGAAGGCCTTTCTGCTATGAATACGCTGAAAATGAAAGAATTCTATCGGCCTAATCAAGGTCAGTGTACCGACATTCAATTATCTACACACATCACCTATTTTACGCTCTCAGGACTGGACTGTGGTTATAGGAACAGTGATGCAAACTCACGATCAGAGACAATTGAACGATAGCATAAGGACTTTTCCCAAAGCACTTTAGACCATGTTCAGACAATCGCAGATTATCCTATATCGTACACCATTATGACAGGTGACTCTGATTTGAAACTTTGGGTGAGACTTTGCAGCAGGAATGACAGGGAAAAATGTGGGGATTCCACATCCATCTTTACTTGACAAGAAAATCAGCTATTGATATCATGGTAAAAAATTGCAGATTAGGAGTAAAAACCATGAACTTGAATCAACTCTTTGCTCAGATTCGCTCCCTTGTATCCAACGCTGTGGGCGTAGAGATGGCCTTTGGGCAACCAAGTAAAGTGAATGATATCCATATCATTCCGGTAGCCAGAGTAAGCTTTGGTTTTGGAGGTGGTGGCGGTAGTTCTGCAGCTAAAGCCAAGAAATCTGAACCCGCATCCATGCCTATCGTGGAAGATATTCCACAAGACGGTACAGAGAATCCTGTGTCCGAAAAACAAGAGGACGCCAATCTTGGCGGAGGTGGTGGAGGTGGTATGCGTACCGAACCCATCGGGATTTACAGCATCAAGGGTGATGTCATTAAGTTCCATCCGGTGATCAGTTTAAAAGAGATTATTGCTATCTTTGCGCTGGTAAGTGTGTTCGTTCTCCGCATGTCCAAACAAAGAATTAATAGGAAAGTAAAGAAATGATTTTTACCGCAGCTAAACTACAGCCAATCCCCTTCAAACACCTCCCCACTGGCTTTGATATAAGCTCTTGGGATTCTGTAAAACAGCACATGGAATACCTGTGCACAATGGATACTTCCACTCCCGCAGCTCTGGAAACTCTACTTATCGAGTACTCCGAACTGCTGCAAGCCATGGAAGATGAACTTTCCTGGCGTTACATCCGCATGACCTTAGCAGCGGACGATCAAGCCAAAGCCGATGCCTATAATGAATACTATGCCAATGTTTACGCTCCAACGGAGGCTTATCAGTTCAAGATAAAACAGCTATTCTCTCAGAGCACAGCCCGCGAATTGCTTAATGAAGATAAATATGCGCTGCTAAACCAGATTTATGCCAATGACCTCGGCCTTTTCCGCACAGAAAATATCCCCTTGCAGATTCAGGAATCCGAGCTTGCAAATAAATATGCAAGCATCGTTAGCCAGATGGCTGCTTTCTTTGAGGGAGAGGACAGAACGCCCGCTCAGCTATCTGTGTATCTGAGAGATCCAGATCGCAATAAGCGTGAACAAGCCTGGAGGCTAAAATTTGGCATGTTCGAGGCTAAACAAGCGGAATTGAATACCCTGTACGACGAATTGAAAACCCTGCGCGGCAGCATAGCAGCGAATGCAGGATATGGCAATTATCGCGATTTCAAGCATGCCGAGTTAGGCCGTTTTTCTTACACTCCTGAAGATATTACCCAGTTCCACAACGCGGTGGAAAAAGCGGTGATGCCCTTTGTGGAAGACCTGCAAAGGCATAGGAAAGAAGCTCTGAATATTTCTCTCTTACGCCCCTGGGATTTGTTAGTTGATTTGGATGGCCGCAAGTTACAGCCTTTCCAAACCACGGCTGAATTTATCACCAAAAGCCTGAAAGTGATGGCGAAAGTTAGCCCCAAGTATGCAGAGCAACTGGAAATGATGAATAACACCGGGCTGCTGGACCTGGAAAACCGCAAAGGGAAAGCTCCCGGAGGTTACAACTCCAGTATTCACAATCTGGCCAGTTCCTTCATCTTCATGAACCATGTGAAGCTGCATAACGACGTAACCACCTTGCTACACGAAGCCGGACATGCCATGCATTCCGCAGCTATGAAGGATATTAGCATTGCTCAGTATCAGGATACTCCTTCGGAAGTGGCGGAACTGGCTTCCATGACTATGGAGCTGCTTACCATGGACTATTGGGACGAGTTTTACCCCAACCCCGCAGATTTGAAGAAAGCGAAACGCGATCAACTGGAATCCACGCTTAGCTTTTTACCCTGGTGCATGATCGTGGATGCCTTTCAGCATTGGGTTTACCTGAATCCGCAACATACAGTGCAAGAACGCTATGATGCCTATTTAAGCTTAAGCGCACGTTTTGCCAGTGGCACAGACTGGAGCGGTCTGGAAAACTTACGCAAGCTTGGCTGGATGATGCAATTACATATTTTTGAGGTGCCTTTTTATTACATTGAATACGGCATGGCTCAGCTTGGAGCGCTCTCCATCTACATGAATTATCGCAAAGATAAAGAGCGGGCTTTGCAGCAGTATCAAGATTTTTTAACCTTGGGTTACAGCCGTTCCGTTAACGAAATTTATCAGGCTGCGGGTATTAGCCTGGATTTCTCCGAAAACCGCATTCTTGAGCTTGTGGATTTTGTGAAAAGCGAATTGGAAAGCTTAGAGAACTAATAATGATATCCATCTTCAGCTCTTCCAACTATGCCCCCTTCAATATAGCTGCAGAGGAATACGTCCTCAAGAATTTTAGCGATGATGTATTCATGCTGTACATCAATAACGGCAGCATCATCATCGGAAAGCATCAGAACACCCTAAGTGAGATCAATCAAGATTGGGTGATTCTACACCAGATTCCTGTGGTAAGGCGTTTAACCGGTGGTGGCAGTGTGTTTCACGATCCTGGCAACCTCAATTTCTCTTTTATCATGAAGGGAATCAGCGAAAGCACCAGCAGTTTTGAGCGCTATACACGTCCTGTGCTGGAGGTTCTGAATTCCTTGGGCGTGGAAGCCATCCTGGAAGGACGTAACGATCTCACCATCAAGGGCTTAAAATTCTCTGGTAATGCCAAAACTCACTTGTTTGGGAAAACCTTGCAACATGGCACAATCCTGTTCAGCAGCAAAATGTTGGATCTCAGCTCAGCCCTGAAAGTTAGCCCCTTCAAATTTAGCGATAAAGCGGTTAAATCTGTGCGCGCCAGAGTTACAAACGTATCGGAGCACTTGCTAAATCCGCTTACTCTGGAAGAGTTTGTTGCCCTCATCCGTGCCAAAGTTCATAATGATTTTCCTGATATAGTGGATTACACCTTCACCAAAACCGATATTGCAGCCATTAACAGGCTTGTAGAGGAAAAATACAGCACCTGGGAATGGAATTTTGGGCGCTCACCGCGATATAATCTGTCGCATACTCTGCGTAGTAAAATAGGCGTTGTCGAGTTTTATCTGCAAGTAAACAAAGGAGTTATTGAAGAAGTAAAAATCTATGGTGATTTCTTCAGCTCCAAGGAACTTAATGAGCTTGAGAATGGACTTTGCGGTGTAGAGCACAAACGGGAAACCATAGCCAAGGCACTGCAAAAACTGGATTACCGCAGCTTTTTGGGCGATATTGAGCTGGAAGAAATTCTGGGCGCATTGTTTTAAGGGTAACGGAAAAGTTAATTTATGCTAAGGGAGAAGATATGACAGACACAAAAATTAAACTTGGCATTTCATCGTGCCTATTGGGCAACAACGTGCGCTATGATGGCGGACACAAATACGATAGCTGGTTGGTGGAAATGCTTGGAAATTATGTAGCTTACGTTGCAGTATGTCCTGAAGTGGGCTGTGGTTTGCCCATTCCTCGGGAGGCGATGCGTTTGGTAGGTAATGTGGATAGCCCCAGCTTGTTAACGCAGAAAACCTTGAT
The DNA here is from genome assembly GCA_034005785.1 of Cloacimonas sp. (SeqCode). GTDB lineage: Bacteria > Cloacimonadota > Cloacimonadia > Cloacimonadales > Cloacimonadaceae > Cloacimonas. The sequence continues at coordinate 6,870 of JAVEUB010000132.1, forward strand.
AGATCACACGCAACGGATGCTGGATTACTCCTGCGGTGCAGTGAAAAAACTGGCATCTGAGCAGCTTTGCGGCTTTGTGTTCAAGAGAAGTTCCCCTTCCAGCGGTATGGAGCGAGTGAAAGTGTATCCTCCCACAGGTGGTGTGCCCGCTAAAACAGGAGTGGGTATTTTTGCCCGAGCCTTTATGGCTGCCAATCCGCTGCTGCCTTGCGAAGAAGAAGGGCGTTTGCACGATCCTGAGCTGCGGGAAAACTTTATTGTCCGCATTTTCGTGATGAACCGCTGGCAGCAGCTAATCGCGATGCGCCCCAAAGCAAATGACCTGATGCAATTCCACGCCAGGCACAAACTGCTGTTGATGGCACACAGCCCTGCCTATTACCGCAGCATGGGAAAACTTGTGGCAGAAACTGCAATCAAGCCGGTGGAAACGCTATTGACGGAGTACTTTACACAGCTGATGACAGCCCTAAAAAAGCCCGCCACACTGAAAAAACATCAAAATGTGCTGCTGCATATTCTGGGTTATTTCAAAAATGACCTCACTGCCGCAGAAAAAGCGGAACTTATCGAACTGATAGACCAGTTTAAGGCTGGTTTATTGCCGCTAATTGTCCCCATCACGATGCTGAATCACTATGTTCGTAAATACGATAAAGCATATCTGGCTTTGCAGCATTATCTGAACCCGCATCCAATCGAGCTGAAACTGCGCAATCACTGTTAATTAGGTGTTAGCTGTAGGATGCCAATCCTACAAGTAAGGTAGGATTCCAATCCTACAAGTAAGGTAGGATGCCAATTCTACAAGTAAGGTAGGATGCCAATCCTACAAGTAAGGTAGGATGCCAATCCTACAAGTAAGGTAGGATGCCAATCCTACAAGTAAGGTAGGATGCCAATTCTACAAGTAAGGTAGGA
>JAVEUB010000133.1:0-7712 GCA_034005785.1 Cloacimonas sp. (SeqCode)
CGGGCTATTTGCCGTCAGTTAAATTTGGAGCCAGAGTTCCGGCTTGCCAAATGGGCTTTGGTGGTACAGTGGCTGGAGAACGATGAGATTGATCTGGTGCAGGGTATGGCATTTTCTATCGAACGGGCAAAGAAGATGTATTTTTCCGATGCTCACACGCAAACCTGGCGTTCCATTTTTGTGCGCAAAGATTCTCCCTTAGAAAGCTCTAAGGACATTCTGAATGCGACTATTGTATTACAACAAGGTGATATTGCTAATGACTACCTGAAAAGAATCAGATTTACCGGAAAGATTGTGAATGTTCCTTCGCAAGAAGATGCTTTAAAGCTATTGGATTCGGGCCAGTACGATGCATGTATCGTTACCCATATGAATGGCATACACATTTTGCATCGGGATAAACTAAATAATATTAAAGCATTACCTGAGAGACTCTTACAAAGAGAATACTGCTTTGCGTCAAAGGATATCAGGCTAATCGAAGCAATAAATGGAGCCTTACTAAGCCTAAGCCAAAGTGGTCAGCTTGCGATAATCCAAAACAAGTGGTTCGGCAATGCTATCCAGGAAGAGCATAGTGATGCGTCATTTATTCGCTTGCATCCATGGTTTATTCCGCTTATTTCTCTGCTGTTTGTGTTAATAATCAGTTTATTGTTCGTAATTAGGGCATATCGGCGAAGCAGGCTGGAATTACAATCTGAGCTAAACATCAGAAAAGGTATTCAAACCGAGCTGAACCGTGAATACAGTATCTTTGTGCGTGGCCCCGTGATCCTGTACAAAATGCAAATGCAACCGGTGAAACCTCTGATGATTTCAGAGAATGTGGATCAATGGGGATATTCTGCCGATGAGATTATTGAGCTGGGCGAGAAATTCACAGATCTGGTATTTTCTGAGGACAAGGAAAAGTTCTTCGTGGAATCTTCTGACTCGCAACAACCAGATTATAGCGTTAAGCGATACAGGATTGTAACAAAAAGTGGGGAAATCCGTTGGGTTCTGGATTATTCCACCAGCGTAGAGAGCCAGCGCTCCGAACGCTTGCATTATGGATATCTGATGGATATTACTTCGCAAAGTAACTTGGAAGCCCAACTGATGGAATCAAAAGAAAAGGCTGAGGCTTCAAACACGGCAAAAAGCCATTTTCTGGCAAATATGAGCCATGAGATACGCACACCCCTGAATGGGATCACCGGTTTCTTACAGGTTTTGATGCAAATGCAGGCAAGCCCTGAACAACAAGAATACTATGAGATTATGTATGCTTCAGGACGCAACCTGATGAAAATAATTAACGACATCCTGGATTTTTCCAAGATAGAATCAGGTAAGTTAGACTTGATCCAGAGCATATTTAATCCTCGTATCCTGATTGAAGAGACGGTTAAACCGTTCGTAATGCATAACAAAGGGCCTGAACTTGAGATTCGCTATCAGCTTAATGCAAATATTCCTAATGTGCTGTTTGGCGATCAGCTGCGGCTTAAACAGATTGTGATAAACCTGCTGCAAAATGCAGTTAAATTTACCGAAAGTGGCCTTGTGGAAGTAGCCGTAGATGTATATACCATGAACGAAAAAGATATCCGTCTGTTGTTCAGGATATCCGATACCGGCATTGGTATAGACCCTCGTAAACAGGAAGATATCTTCGATAACTTCAGCCAGGCAAATTCCCTGATAACCAGCAAATATGGGGGCACAGGGTTGGGGCTTTCCATCGTAAAACGCCTGGTGGAACTGATGAATGGATTCATTTGGGTGGAAAGTGAACAAGGCAAGGGAAGCAGCTTTTTCTTTATCCTGCCTTTTGAGCTTAGAACTGAAGATACTGAACCCCTACCGGATAGCTCTAACCCTGCAGAAATGAAGCTTGCCAAACTAACCGGAATGGAAGTTTTGTTAGTAGAGGATGAACCAATCAATCAAGTTGTTACCCGCCGTCAGCTTGAAAGCTGGGATATCAGTGTAACAGTGGCTGCCAATGGCCTGAAAGCACTTGAATTATGCAAAGATCACCATTATCATGCAATCCTGATGGACATTCAAATGCCGGTGATGGATGGGATTACGGCTACGCGAACCCTGCGCCTAAGCGAGATTAAAGCAGGGCTTCATACTCCTGTTATTGCCTTTACTGCTGCTGCCTTGGTAGGCGATCGGGAACGGTTCCTTGATTGCGGAATGGATGATTACATCGCTAAACCAATTGACATGGCACAGCTACACAGTATCTTGGTAAAATACGCCCTGAAAAAATCTGATTCCAGGAGATAAATGAATGTATTACATAGCTTTAGCTATTGCACTCTGCTCGTGCATAGCCTGCCTGATTACCAAGGACCTAAAGGTTAAGAGGCAATGTTGCTACCTGCGTGAAGGTACTACCGCTTACGCTAAAACACGCTCCCAGATACCTGAAAATATAAAAGTTTCGCTGCTGCGCAAAGATATGCTGGAAGAGTATTAAGTAATGGAAGCGATAAACTCTGCTACCAATTTGCGAAAAATCCTGTTTGTAGATGAACCTTTCGCGGAGAGTGACACACTGCGTGGAGTGCGTTCTGGTTTCCTCTGGAGCATCGTTAGCGCTCACTATGATGCAGATCTGTTACTCCTAAAATCCAGTATCTATCAGGAGCAGCCTGTTCCAATGCATACCGGCTTTGACAAACTCTATTCCCTAAGCTTGGGTAGCCCCAATCAGCTTTATCCAGAATCCTATCATATCCTGGCAGCAGGACAAGCGGAACGCTTTGCCCACACCTTGGATAGCAAGCGATACGAACTGATTGTATTTGCAGGGCTTAGATGTTTACCACTGGTGCGCATTGCGCGTAAGATTTTGCCCACTTGCAAAATCATCGTAGATATAGAGCATAACTTTCTGCCCGAGCTGGAAACTGCCTGGAAAGCCAATAAAAGCCTGGAAGCTCTGCCCAAGCTGTGGAGCTATTCACGCCAACATTTCTGGGATCACTATCTGCTGAAGCCGGATAGCATCTGTTTTTTTGCTTCTTATACCGATGCCAGAGCGCTGCGGCAAAGCCATAAGCTTAAACCAGAGAACACAATGGTCTTCCCTATGCCCTTAGCTGAAGCAACTGAACCGGCAATTCAGCACAATGAAGCAAATTACATCCTCTTTTGGGGCGATCCGCTTAATTCTGCGAATCTGGAAGCTGGTAAATACCTTGTTTCCGAGCTATACCCCCGAATTTCCAAAAAACTGGTGGAGAAGAATATCCGGATTTTGCTGTATGGCCCGTCAGCTTTGGAAAGCCTCTGTGGGGGTAGGATTCAGTATGCTAAGCCCAATACGTCCGTAGCAGACTCTGGTGCTGCCGAAGATAATGCAGCTAACATCCTTCCCAAACTCATTGCGAATGCTATGTTTATCCTGCTGCCCTTAGCAACTCCTGATACTGAAAGAAGAGTGCTGCGCACAGCTATGCACAACAAAGCTGTGGCTTGTACGAGCATAACTGTTCAGGACATGCAACTGCCCGAAAACTGCTATATTGGTGCGGAACATACTGACGAGCTTGCCGATAAAATTCTGCGTTTGGTGCAACACCCCAAAGATATTGAAAGCGCAGCACTTGCACTGCATCAGTATTGCCAAGAGAGCTTTAACGCGGAGTCTATTAAAACGAAAATCCTTACTCAAATTGGCACTTGGATGGAGGCTAAATGAGCAGCCACAACGTGCGACTCGTCTTGATTGGAGGCGGCACCTGCTCTGGCAAAACTACTATTGCCCGGGCTATAGGAATGCGTTTGAACGACCTGAAAACAGTTATCATCTCGCATGATAATTATTATAAAGATCTTGGACATCTGGAACCAACGGCAAGAGCTAAGGTTAATTTTGACCATCCTGATTCCATAGACACTCCTTATTTACTGTCCGATCTGTTGCTGATGCTGAAAGGCGATGCTGTGGATATTCCAGATTACGATTTTTCTACCCACACACGCGCCGAGGGGAATACCTGTGTAGCTTTTGCCGACGTTATTATCCTGGAAGGCATTTTTGCCCTCTACTATCCAGAGCTTTTAGAGCTATCAGATTTGAAAATCTATGTGGATACCGATTCTGATATCCGGCTTTCACGGCGTATGCAACGAGATATTATCGATCGTGGCAGGTCTGTGGAAGGCGTTCTGGATCAATATCTGCAAACCGTGAAACCCTCCCACGATGCCTTCATTGAGCCGACCAAGAAGAACGCAGATTTAATTATCCCCGGTGATCGCGAATTCGACAAAGTGCTGTATATGCTGAATGGCTACCTGCTTTACGAACTGGTTTCCAACAGTAAGCATCGGGGTTAGGGGACAGGTGACAGGTGACAGGGGACAGGGGACAGGGGACAGGTGACAGGTAGGTTCACGGGTTAGTAGGTTAAAAAGTTAAGCTGCGCTAAGTGCGTAAATAGTATTGCAAGCGCCACTCTTGGAGCGTGTTTGACTTATATTTTTGTCGCACTCAATCTTAGCGAAAACAGGGTATCTTTAGCGACAAAAATATGAGTTAAACCGTTGATTACAAGGAACTGGTGAGGTTTCAGGTTTCAGATTTCAGGTGGCAGTTACAAAATATCTATTCTCGGTGCTTTCGGTGTTTAAAACAAAACCTAATCTAAGGTGAAGAACCCCTGCACCTACATCGGTATGAAACTGAAAACAACCAAGCGCCATAACAATGAGTGATAATGGAACAACTATTGCATAAATGGATTTATTATGAACGTAAGAGGCGGAGTAACACATGAAGAGCCAACTGATCATAAACCACGAGGAAAATGGTGAAGATGCAATGACAAGTTGTTACGCAAAAAAAGGAATATCCATGATTGAGGCCCAGCATAATATCCGGATATTGCTGATCCTGATCTGTATCCTATTGATGCCTATTGTAGCTATCGCAAAGGATACAAGCGAGAGTAAAAACAAAGCATATCTGGGTATTGACGTTGCCAATCTTACGCCTGATGCGGTACAAAGGCTTGGTTTGAGCTCCGCTGAGGGACTATTGATAACCACTTTGATAGAGGGGTCTCCAGCCTTTAAACAAGGGCTGCAACTTGATGATGTTCTAACTGCAATAGATAGTACCGCACTATCTTCCACTACTGAATTTATCAAAATCATAGCAAATTATCATTCAGGGGACAAGGCTAAGATCACCTTCATCAGATTGGGTACTTCACAATCCCTTAATCTGTTGTTTGGATCACGCCCAAAGCCTCCCAAAGCAAAAAATCTGACTTACAATAAAACCAAGGCAGAGCGCATAAAAGGTATCCTCGATCATATAAATGAGCACAATAAGAGTATGGGCTGTCTTGCGATAGGTAAAGGCAAAATGATTCTTTTCAATCAAGCACTCGGTTATAGGTACTATCAATCCGACAAAACGATCCCTTCAGACATAAATACCAGGTACAGGATTGGCTCGATCAGCAAAACATTCACCTCGGTGATGATTTATCAATTGGTGGAAGAGCATAAATTGAAGCTTGAGACAAAACTGAGTGCATTCTTTCCAACCATACCGAACGCTAAGGACATCTCAATTCTTATGTTGCTTACTCATCAAAGTGGGATATTCTCTTTCACAGATATGCCAGACTATCTGAACTGGAGCACAGAAAAGCGAAGCCATGCAGAGATTATCGAGAGAATCTTAGAATACGAACCAGATTTCAAACCTGGCGAAAAATACACATACAGCAATTCCAATTACTTACTTTTAGGCTACATCATTGAGATGCTGGATAATTGTGACTACTCTGTGTCACTGCAAAACAGGATAACCGATAGAATTGGCTTGCAGAACACATATTATGGCGGAAAGATTAATACCACCAATAATGAGGCTTTGTCATACAATTACATGGGCTATTGGGATCAATGGTTGGAAACGGATATGAGCGTTCCCGGAGGTGCGGGAGCCATAGTTTCCACAGCCTCAGACCTGGTAATATTTATGGGAGCTTTGTTCGACGGAAAATTGCTCAGCAAGAAGAGCCTGAAACAGATGCTGAAGGTTAATGATGGAGTTGGCAGCGGTATCTTCGAAATGCCAATAGGAAATAACACATACTACGCACATACCGGGGCAATAGATAACTTCAGGTCTATCTTGCTATACAGCCCCAAAGATAAGCACGCGATTGCGTATTTGTCAAACGGAGAGGCAGACATCAAGCTGAGTGTGATAGTATTGGTATCGGGAGTTTTAGCGGATCAATTCGTGCAAATACCTAACTACAAGAAAGCGATCCAAATAACGAATATTGACAAATTTATTGGCCACTACAGTAATCAGGAAATCCCAATGAAGATGTCCATATCAGCTATGGATGGCGACCTGTATGCTCAGGCAGATGGGCAACCCAAAATCCATCTGGATGTGATCGACAGTTTCAGATACGAATGTTCGAACATTGACCTTGTCATAGATTTCAGCGCTGATGGCAATTCATTCACTTTGAAACAGGGTGGTGAATCATTGATTTTCGTTACTGAAGACTAATCTCACCGCCATTATTTCTTGCAATTATATCTTACCTGCTCATTATTCTTTTTTGAATTATATTTACAAGCTATTATAACGGTACTATTACTATATCAATACGGTAGCACTACGGTTAATTACCGTAATGCTACCGTATTTATATAGTAATGCATGAAGATACAATCAATGACATAAGGAAATTATATCGTTGAATGATTATATTTTTTTTACAGATATATGGTATGCAGATAATATGTACCCATAACTAAAAATGCAAGGAGATAGACGATGACCATCACCTCTGCTGAAGCCGCCCTGCTTGGTCTTTTAACCGAAGGCGACAAGCACCCCTACCAAATAGAAAAGGATGTTCAGTTCCGGGATATGAGGGTTCTGGACAGAGCTTTCCATGTCTTTCATCTACAAAGCCATGGTAAAGCTGGAAACCCTGGCTTATGTGGAATCCAACACCCAAAGCATTTCACTACGACCAATTTACCTTATGCAGGGTGAAATCCTGTGGATTGAGGATTTTATCAAGCAGATAAAAGCAAAACCTTGATTTGACAGATTAGTCCGCAGGAACGGCGTCCTGCTCTACAGCAAAACAGCCCGTGATGTTACTCACGGGCTGTTAATCTAACTTGTTTATTTTTAGTTCTTTATATGCTTATTCAGCTTATCCATTATGCGTTCTTTCTGCACCAGACCAACCAGTTGGTCGGCTACTGTGCCGCCCACAAAGATTAGCAGGGTAGGTATGGACATAATGGAATACTTTCCGGCAATTTCAGGGGCTTCATCTATATTCAGCTTTGCCACTTTAACCTTTCCTTCCAGTTCATCAGCGAGTTTTTGCACAATCGGGGTCAAAGCTTTACAAGGCCCGCACCAAGGTGCCCAAAAATCCACCAAAACAGGAAGCTCAGCAGCGATCACTTCGGCTTCAAAGGTAGCAGCAGTTACTTCGATAATAGCCATACTGCTACTCTACAATCGCGAGTATGTCGCTTTTGGAGAGGATAAGCAGCTTTTCGCCATCCAGTTCAATTTCGGTACCGGCGTATTTGCCATAGAGGACTTTATCCCCAACTTTTACGAGCTTAATCAAATCTTCATCTGTACCAACGGCAATAATTTCTGCCATTTGGGGCTTTTCTTTGGCAGATCGGAA
>JAVEUB010000002.1:0-5715 GCA_034005785.1 Cloacimonas sp. (SeqCode)
AACGTTTTGTCATACCCGCGGAGGCGGGTATCCAGCCCATTTACAAGTTCTGTAAGAACGGAAGATAATCATATATAAATCAATGCTTTATTTGTGACATCCCTAACGGGATTTATCAGGGCTGGATTCCCGCCTCCGCGGGAATGACAGAAGGTTTTGCAGTTTTCACACAGCCTCCTCCGCGGGAATGACAGAAGGTTTTGTAGTTTTTGCACAAGCTCCACCGCAGGAATGACAAGAGTGTTTACACAAGCTCCACCGCAGGAATGACACAGCGGTGAAAGTCATAACAGTGCCTTTTCAGCGTTTAATAAATCTTCGGGAGTATCGACACCAATGCCCTGATATAAAGTTTGCACCATGCGTATTGGAATACCGTTCTCCAAAGCGCGGAGTTGCTCCAGTTTCTCTATTTTTTCCAGCACACCAACAGGTAAACTAACGAAATTCAGCAGCGTTTCCCGCAGATAAGCATAAACCCCAATATGGCGGCAGTAATTCACCTTGATATCGTTATCACGATTGAAGGGGATGGATGAACGGGAAAAATAAAGAGCGTTCTGCTTGTTATCGGTCACCACTTTTACAATGTTAGGATTACTAAGCATGGCAGTGTCTGTAATTGGAGTCATCAGGCTGCCCATCAGCACATCGGGCTGGTTGAAAGCGGCGATCAAATCTGCCAGGGAAGACGTGTCGATATGCGGTTCATCACCCTGCACATTAATGATAAGCTGTGCTTGGGGAAAGTGCATGGCTGCTTCTGCAATGCGATCCGAACCGCTTTGATGGTGCTCAGCCGTCATAACAGCCAAACCACCAAAAGCAGCAACAGCCTCCATAATTAAGGGATGATCTGTAGCCACAATAACTTGCGTAAATAAACCGCTGTCGGTTACCCGCTGCCAAACGTGCTGGATTAGCGGCTTGCCTTTTAGCAAAGCCAATGCTTTGGCTGGAAAACGGGTAGAGGCATATCGGGCAGGGATGATAGCAATTACATTGGTCATGGTTTGGCTCCCATCTGAACATAAACAGTGTAGCTGAAACTTTCGCCACTCTTCCACTGGTAGATGTTAATACGTTGGAAATAGCATTCTTGGTTGCGGGTAACAGTTTCCAGGGCAATAGCCTGGTCTGTTCTATCATTAATGCTACGGATTTTACCCAACACATTTTGCAGGCGGTATTGGGCTATCTGACGTAGAGCTTTTTCCTGTGCCATATTTAAGGCATCCCCCAGCCTGGCTTGATGTGAAGAGGCAACGCTATTAAGCTGCTTATCCATCAATGAGACGCCCTCCCGATTATACCAAGCGGGGGGTATTTCGTTCAGCTCAACAGAGCTCTCAGAGATAGTTACAGGTTTATTTATGCCATACAAACCAATGAAATAACCTGCTGAAACAAAGCTATCTACGAGCTGCAAATTATTGGAACAGTGGCGCAGAAACTCCAGATCAGCAGAAACTACAACATTAAAACTCAATCTATTCAAATCAAGCTCGGGAGCATTGGCAAGATCAAGGAATATCTCTTTATCCACTACATAAGAAGCATGATTGCGAGACATGGCAACTGCCGCATAATCTTTGGCTATAGCTCCTGAAGTGGCTTCCAGATTGGGATCAGCATAGCTAATGCCAATAGCAAATTCTCCCTCGGGAAGCTCTGCAAGCCATTGTTTGGTGGTAAAAGGAATCCCTCTGATAGCTTGGGAGTCAATCTGCGGAGGTGCAGCACAGGCAGCCAGCATTAGAAACAATATGGCGAACAAGCATACTCTATCCATTCTTTTTCCCCGTGGGGTTTTTACGCAGCCAGATCATCAAAGCCGAGCTATCGCTGTAGTTTATGCCTGGAATCCGCATCGCCTGACCGATGTTTCGGGGTTTGATGCGGGAAAGTTTATCGCGAGCTTCAAAAGCCAAACTGGGGATGGCACTATAATCCATATCTTCGGGTAACTTCATGTCTTCGGAGCTTTTAAAGCGTTTTATCTCGTCATCCATGCGCGTAAGGTAGCCTTCGTATTTTATCTCCAGTTCCAAGCGACGCTGAACATCCAGGCTTAGGTCAGGCAGAATTTCATAACCGTAATCAGGAAGATCGGCAAAGCTGATTTCAGGGCGTTTCAGCAATTGCTGATAGCGGATTGGCTCGCGTATATCACCTTTGGGCTTACAGTTATGGTGTTTCAGTTTATCCAGTTCGCGCATCTTTATCTCTTGCATAGTGCAATAACGCTGCCAACGCTGTTCAGAGAGAAGCCCAAGCTTATGAGCCACAGGCATTAAACGCTCATCGGCATTATCCTGCCTCAGCAGCAAACGGTACTCTGCCCTGGAGGTAAACATCCGGTAAGGCTCATTAGTTCCACGCGTTACCAGATCATCTATCAGCACGCCAATATAGGCTTCACTGCGGGAAAAAACTTGCGGAGGCTTGTTTTCCAGGGCAAGGCTTGCGTTTAAACCAGCCATAAACCCTTGTGCAGCGGCTTCTTCATAGCCCGATGTGCCGTTTATCTGTCCTGCCAGATACAAGCCTGGCAACTGCTTGCACTGAAGGCTGCCATCAATCTCTTCGGGGTTTACGTAATCGTATTCTATGGCATAGGCATAGCGCAGGATCGCAGCTTGTTCCAAGCCCGGAACGCTGTGGACAACCTGCTCCTGAACCTTTGGAGGTAAACTTGTGGAAATGCCATTTACGTAGCCTTCATGCGTGCAGAGACCTTCGGGTTCGATGAATACCTGATGGCTTTCCCTGTGGGGGAATTTTACAATTTTATCTTCAATAGAAGGGCAGTATCTGGGGCCAATGCCGGTAATAATACCAGAATAAAGGGCTGATTCTGCTAAGTTTTCACGGATAATGCGCGCTGTTTTGGGGGTAGTATGGGTTAAATAGCAATTTACCTGGTTCGTTAGCTGCACCCCGCGGTAATAGGAAAAACCTTGGGGATCGGGGTCTCCAGCCTGTGCTTCCAAAGCCGAATAATCCAGGCTACGCATATCAACACGGGGAGGTGTGCCTGTCTTAAAACGCTGCACTTTCAGCCCTATCGCACCAAGATTCAGAGATAGTTCATCAGCAGCAGGTTCGCCACTGCGTCCGCCACTAAAACTAAGCTTGCCCACATGGATTTTCCCACGCAGGAACGTGCCAGTAGCCAAAATAACTGCCGGAGCATAATACCTGCGCCCAATCTGGCTTACCACACCACAGACACGCCCTTGATCGATAATAAGCTCCGTGATGCTGCCTTCGATAATCTGCAAGCCAGGCTGAGATTCCAGTGCGGAAAACATGATCTGATGGTAGGCTTGGCGGTCATTTTGCACTCGGGGAGCCCAAACAGCGGGTCCTTTGCTGCGGTTCAGCATGCGAAAGTGGATGCCGGATAAATCGGCAGCGTAGCCAATTTCTCCCCCCAAAGCGTCAATCTCCCTGGCAAGATGTCCTTTGGCAGGGCCTCCGATGGAGGGATTGCAGCTCATGCGTCCGATAGCCTCCAGTTTAATGGTAAAAATAGCTACATTCAAGCCACGGCGTGCAGCCACCAAAGCAGCTTCGATACCAGCATGACCGGCACCTACTACGATGAGATCCCACGAATCAGTAAAGATCACTTACCACTTCTTCCGTGAAACAATCACTTCACAAGCTTAGTTTGCTCTGAATCCAATCCATCAACGGCTCAAAGCCGGTGTTATTCAAAGCGGAAACGGCAAATATCGGCTCTTTCGCCAAGCCCAATTCTTTACCCAGAGTCAGCACAGTTTTAGGAACCTTGGTTTTGGGTATTTTATCCGCTTTTGTTGCCACGATGCAATGATCTATGCCTCTTAAACGCAGCATTTCCAGCATCAGGATGTCCTTCTTATCGGCTGGATGGCGGATATCTACCAGCACAACGATACTGCGTAACTGAGTGCGTTGTTCAAAGTATTTACTTACCATTTTCCGCCATTTTTCCTGTTCGGCTTGCCCTACTTCGGCAAAGCCATAGCCGGGCAGATCGGTAAGCTGGATAAAACCGGTTGCTTCGGTATCATCAATTTTATAGCGGATAAGAAAGAAATTCAGTAGGCGTGTTTTGCCTGGATGTCCAGAGGTTTTTGCCAAGCCATGGCGTTCGGTTATCAGGTTTATCAGCGTGGATTTACCCACGTTACTGCGTCCTGCAAAGGCAAATTCCGGATAGGCAGAGGCAGGATAATCGGCAGGTTCCACTGCGCTTTTCACAAAGAAGGATTGCACAAATCTAAACATGGCGATACACTACGCTGCTGCGTTCTGATTCGCAGATTTCCACCTCGAAAATCTGCGCTGGTTGATCTTGCAGCTTTATTGCCATGCGTTCATAGATGTACCTGGCAAGGTTTTCGGAAGTGGGATTTAAACCGTCTAAGCAGGGCACTTCATTCAGATAAGCATGATCAAGCTCCGCCAAAATCCCCTGCAAGATATGCTTGATGATGCCATAATCCATCGCCATGCCGATATTATCCAGTACCTGAGCCTCAAGGCACACGCGAACCTTCCAGTTATGGCCATGCAGATTGCTGCAAGCGCCTTCGTATCCGCAAAGGCGGTGTGCTGCGGAAAAGCTGTCACTAACGCTAAGATAATACATATAAATCTCCTAAAAATACTTCTTACGAATGAAAACCAGCACCAGCAAGATGGAAAGGCAGATGGAAACTCCCATCACCAGGGCAAAAGCATAGGTGCTTTCCTGGAAGGGTAAGTGCACGTTCATCCCATAAATACTGGCGATCAGGGTGGGTAAAGCCAGTATAATGGTTACTGAGGTAAGGAATTTCATTACCACGTTCAAATTGTTGGATATTATTGAGGCAAAAGCATCCATCATACCGCTTAGAATACTGCTGTAGATATTTGCCATTTCGATAGCCTGTTTGTTTTCGATAATCACATCGTCAATCATGTCTTCGGCTTCAGGATCGTTATGCAGCCAACGCGAGCGCTGTAAACGCTCCAGAATAATCTCGTTAGCCTTAAGAGATGTATTGAAGTAAACCAGCGATTTTTCCATGCGCAGCAGACGGATTAGCTCCTTATTGCGCATGGATTGATGCAGTTCGTTTTCAATCTGAGTGGTGCGCCGGTTTATCTCTTTGAGGAACTTCAGATAGTAAATAGCCGCACGCAGAGTGATGTTTAGCAGAAAACTCTGCTGTGTAATGGCAAAAGGGCGGTGCTTGCAATCCAGATACTGGGTTAGCACTTCATTATCGTAAAAAGAAACGGTGATCAGCTTATCCTGGCAGGCGATAATGCCCAAAGGGGCTGTGGCAAAGGACACACTTGCCGAACGGTGCTTGTAATACAAGGGCACACGCAAAATTATCAGCATGGTTTTGTCTTCCCATTCCAGGCGGGAATTTTCGTCGGCATCTTGCAGGTCGGTGATAAAATCTTCTGGCAAATCATACTTCTTCAGAATCTTATCCGCTTCTTCCGGAGAGGGGTTTTCCAGATGTATCCAGAACGCTTCATCTGCTGTTATTGCCGGTGCAAACCGTTGCTCTACCACTTTAAAGGCGTGGATCATAAGAACCTCCTTTCCATATTTTGCTGTGTCGCCATTTTTTTGAAAGGGGCTTTTTATGGCAAGAAAAATCAGAAACCTTTGGTTTGGTGAGTGAAAAGTGGGTATAGAACGCTGATAACGCGGATCATCAT
>JAVEUB010000002.1:5732-32790 GCA_034005785.1 Cloacimonas sp. (SeqCode)
AAACTAAAAAACAAGAAAACCGTTTTGTTTCATAAACATCTTCGGTGCCTTCGGTGTTCTCGGTGGTTAACAGAACGCTATATTACCTTAACCACCGAAAACACCGAAACGTATTGCTATTCCTAACGTGCAGGATTGGCATCCTACACAACAACAAACTATCTTCAGCCTTAGCGCAGCTTAATTCTTAACTGACCATCATTGAAACAGCCAAGGTGCTGTTTCCGGAAGGTATCTTCAGCCTTACGCAGCTTAACTCTTAACTGACCCCTGCCACCTTTTTCCTGCGCTGCAAGATAAATCCTCCCACAACAGCCAATAGGGTAAGCAGCAATCCGGACAGGCTCAATCTCAGGCTGGTGGCATAGGTATCAGGCACAAAACGCAGTTCCAGAGCGTGCTTTCCAGCAGGGACGGCAATGCCTCGCAGAACATGATTTGTAGGATAAATAGTTGTTTCCTTGCCATCAAGATAAGCCTTCCAACCTGCTGGATAATATACTTCGCTAAGCACGATGAATGCATTTTTATCGGTGTAAACATCGTATTTCAGGTCGTGCATTGCGCTGGCAGTCTGTTTCACAAAGCTGCTATCGGGTTTCTGCACATCCGGAATGGCGCTTTCCACCAAAGCGAGTGTGCGTGGGCTGAAAGCAGGGTTTTTCATTGTTTCCAGCAGTTTACCCGCATCTGGCTGCACGACAAGTGAATCCACAAACCAGGCACGGGGCAGAGCACTAAGATTTTGATAGATATTTGCTCCGCTATAACTGCTAAACACAGGCTTTATTTTTTGCAATAAATTGGCATAGGGCAAAGAATCAGGGTAGATAAAGTATTTGGTGGAAAGCATATCCAGCACTGGCGTAGGGGTTTCTTTGCCCCCGGATTGATATACCCCTTTCAAATAGCGCACCAATTCACCATCAACTTTCCCATCACCCTTAACCAGCTTCAGGATATCATCGTAGCGTTTCAGTTTGGCAGCCGAATAGCCGTCGATTGTTTGATGATAATATGCCCATTCTCCAGCCGGGCGGTTCATATTGAAGGGGAAAATGCGGTGGTTATCTGTATTTTGCAGCAGAAATTGATCATAATCCTGCATTTCGAAACGGGCAGTTCTTTCGCTGGCGGGATAGAGGTCTTTCAGGTATTTTCCGGTATAGATGAACACATCCACGAAACACAGCACGGTTATCAGCATGATAAAAACCGGCGCTTTCAGTTTCTTGGCGCTGAATAAATAGGCCAGTCCCATGCCTATAGTCAAGAATAACAGGCTTAAGATACCACTTTTCACCAGCATCTCCAAGCGCAGGGGTTTTAGTTCTTGCAACTGACTAAGAGCATTATTGGCTGTATAATACTGGATTTCGGCAGGATTTGTGAACGGTAATCCCTTAAAAAACGTTTTAGCCGCTACCAGATACACCAGAAAAACCACGCCGCTAATCCAAAACACTTTAAACAAACGCTTTTCCCATATTTTGTTACCCTCAGCCGCCACTATACTGTCCATCCCCAAAGCTGCCAAAAGCACGGCATTAATCTGCACCATAATCAGGATCATAGAGGGTACGCGGAATTTATTGAAATAGGGCAGCAGTTTCAGAAAAATATCAGATAAAGCTGGTGTAAAGCTGCCAAAACTCATCAGCATGAACACGAAAGACGTGATCCATAGAAAGATAGACAGTTTTCGGTGTTTTCCGAACAGACCGAAAACTCCCAGAGCTAAAATAACAATCCCGAAATAGTTATATATCTGCGTGGAATTCATATAGCCCCAATAAAACTGATTGATGCCACCAAAGAAATTGGGGATAATCAGAGCAATCATCTCTACAGGCGGGAAACTCCAGGCTTGGGCATAGCTTTTTTCCAAACCTGTAGCGCCACCACGCATGGTATAGTGACTGTAATCCAGGGTGGATAGATAAGGATTCATCACCGCCAGAACCGTTAAACCAAATGCGGCAACCAGTAGCAACGTCCACGCGCTAAATCCTTTCAATTTCTTTTCTTGCAGTGCCTCGATAAGCCCGTAAACCCAAAACATGCCTATAAACAGGTACAAATAATAGGTTACTTGAGGGTGGTTTTCACGCAGTTGCGTGATGAAAAACGTAGCCAATAAACCCAAGTTTAGCAGGTTTGGCTTTTCTTTCAAGCGCAGTAAAGCCCATAAAACCCAGGGAATATACATAATCGCGCGGAACTTCGTGTTATGCCCAATCTCAATTAAACCAAGCCAGTGACAGGTAAACACAAAGGACACCGCCGCAAAAAAGGCTATCCAGGGGGAGAGCTTTAAGTGCCGTATCAGCATAAAAAAGCCAAAACCACCAATAAACAGCAGGAAGATGCGCCAGTTGATAATCTTATCCGTAAGCTTTGTGAGGCTTTCCAAAAACGGATATCGATTGGGGAAGGAGATCATATAGGATGGCATACCGGAAAACATGGCAGGAGTCCACAATGCCTGATCTTTATTAGCTGCGTTATAATCAATTATGGCTTTAGCACCACCTTGCCATTGCGTGATATCTAAGGCTTGGGGAGCTTTGCCCTGATAGGCTACCGGGAAGTAGATCAGGCTTAAAGCCAAAAACAAGATTACAACTAATACCCAGGGCAGATGCTTGCCAAAAGAACTATCCGAAGAGGCTGTGCGGGAAATATTTGCATATTGTTTCGCGTTTGCAGAATGATCTGCAGTTCCGTGTTTTGGGGGAGCCGGCTTATCCGGTTTCATTTTAAGGTTGACATTTTTTGCCATGTTTCTATCCTTATCTTTAAGTATAGTTTTTGCCATGGGATTTCACTTGGCAATATCGGTCAAGCAAAATCCCTTAAGGGCAGCCAAAGGAATAGTGATATGGTTTTTACCTTCTACAAGAAAATCTATGGTTACGAGTGCGATATATATGGGCATCTGAATAATGCTAACTATCTGCAAATGCTGGAAGCTGCACGTAGCGAAGCGATGATCCTGATGGATATCTCTTTGGCAAAAATGAATGGCTTAGGGATTCAATTCTTTGTTTACCGCGTAGAAATGGACTTCCTGAAAGCGCTTGCTCTGGAAGAAACTGCAACTGTGATCAGCCGTTTCTTTGAAGTTAATCGCCTTAAGGGCAAGTGGCTACAGGAAGTGTTCAATGCCAAAGGGGAAAAGTGTTTTCAAGCCGTGATAACCGTAGTTCATGCCTCAGCAGGCAAAGCTAAACGCCTGCCCGTGGATACTTATGAGCAGATTCGCAAGTTCGTGGAAGAGGAAGGCAGTGAGAGCTAAAGGGGTGAGAGGCTGCGCCAGTGAGAGGCTACGCCAGTGAGAGCTAAAGCAGTGAGATTTGCAAAGTGAGGGGCTATTCATAGCACTCTACCCAAAAATGAACAGCATAAATGCAAACTCGTGTAGTGACCATAAAATAGCTAAGTGCTTGCATTGCAGTTAAATAACATTCATTAATGGTAAAGATCGGGTTAAGCCGCAAACAGGTGATCAAGATAAAGGTGCTGGATATGGCAGAACTTGAGTCCCATGCTTGTAGGTAACATCATGTGTGCCCATTCCCAAATTGTAAGTGCAGAGGGTGTAATCTGCCCCGTGCTAACCTTTGGACTGGTTCGTGTTTTACCATAGTATCAAAGCAAAGGAATAGGCAGTGCTTTGATCATGCATACTTTGGCTTTGGCACGAAAACTGGGGCATAAAACAGTGGTGATATATGGCGATCCAGTGCATTACAAGAGATTCGGATTTATCGCCGGAGAGCAGTTTAGCTCTTGCTCTCATTGCCTTAGCATTGGCTATGCATTGTGGATGCCATTGACAATGCATAGCCAATGCTAAGGCAATGCATGCAGGGAAGATTGAACCAAGGATCAGCAGGTGAAAATGTAATTGGGGAATTACTGAGTTGGGTGGGCAAAGCTTGCCAAGGTAGCCATTTTAACTGAACATTTGCCTTTAGGGAAATCTGTAGGCACAAGCAAAGCGCCTCTACTTTGTGAGGCTTGATGTACCAATATCAAGTGCCAAGTTGTGGAACATCGCAGCAAAATATCCCTTGCTATGCCTTCTCTAAACTATTGCTACGTAAGCAGGAAAGTCTTTTACTGTTAGCTTGAAAATGGCTTCTGGCCCAAGCTCTGGCCAGAGGAATGTTTCACATGAAACAATGCAGCGGGATAAAAGCGCAGATATTCCCCCAATACTCGTTAGGTATAATGCCTTGTGTTCATGAATTGCTGTAACAACCTCGGTACTGCGTTCGCCTTTGCCTAACATAACCCTTAATCCATGATCAAGCAGAATTGGAGTCCACTTATCCATTCGTGCACTGGTAGTAGGTCCAACAGCCCCGCAAATCTTACCAGCAGGAATAGGGCTGGGGCCACAATAAAACAACACAGAATCGTTAAGACTAAAACCTATATCTCTGCCCTCTTTCAGATATTGGACTAATTTTTTGTGTGCTTCATCTCGGGCTGTAAACAGAGATCCGCTTAGCAAAACTTTGTCGCCTACGCTTAGTTTGGCAAAAGCGCTTGATGATAGGGGAATGGTTAGCCCATGGGTATTCATAGACGGTTCAAAACACAATTTCACAATGCCGATGAGCATGACATTGCAGGTTAATCGCCACAGGTAATGAGGCAATGTGACAAGGTGCTATGGCTATATGTACTGCAAGTGAGGTACAATTGCCACCCATGCCTTGAGTGCCGATGCGGGTTTTATTGATAGCGTTTAGGATTTTTTCTTCCAATTCTGCGTAGAGAGGATTGGCATGAGCCTGATTCAAGGGTACAAACAAGGCTTGTTTGGCTAATAGAGCGCAAGTTTCAAAGTTACCGCCAATACCAATTCCCAAGATTAACGGTGGACATGCTTGTGCTCCAGCAAGAATAACTGTATCCACTGCAAATTGAATAATATCTTCATCGGTTGCAGAGGGATTAAACATCTTAAGCCTGCTTTTGTTTTCTGCTCCGCCGCCCTTCTGAGCAATATGTAAAACTAAAGAATCACCCTTAACAATGCGAATATGCAGGATAGCAGGGGCGTTATTCCCGGTGTTAATACGTTGGTAAAGTGGGTCTGACAAAATTGAAGAGCGCAGGTAAAACTTCGCTGAAGCTTTGATCAAAGCATTGTTAACGATCTCTTGCAGTGGCTGCCCAGTGATAATAAGCTCATTACCCACATAAGCCAACACTATAAAAGTACCAGTATCCTGGCATAGTGGTGTTTTGTCTTCCGGAGCCATCTCAATATTAGCAATAATGCTTGCTAATACATCGCGGGGCAATTCTTCAGTTTCATGGTCATAAGCCTTTAACAGAGCTGGTTTAATCGCAGGATCAGGACGATAAGTTATCTCGCCAATGGCTTCAATAAGCCTGGTTTCTATCTCTTCTGCACTTAGGTAGCGGTATGCCATGCGTCATCCCCGGCTACGTTTGATGAGGTACTTTAGCAGCAAATCTTCTAAGGGGGTTGCGGTGTTTACAGGGTTGTATTCTATCTGATGTTTGTAGCATTCGCGTTTCAGCTCGGCACTAAAAGCCTGATAATTCTCTAAATATTCTTTACGGATTTGCCAGGGTGAAACGGTAATTTTTTCACCTGTTTCACTATCGACAAATTCTGTCTCCCGCTTGTACTCAAAAAGTTCTTCTTGTGGATCAACTATGTGAAACACCAGCACTTCGTGGTGTCGAGTGCGGAAATGTTTTAGTGCCGACATCACCTTATCAGGTTCGTCCAAGAGGTCGCTAATTACAATAACCAAACTGCGTTTACGGATAAGCTCGGCAATTTGATGCAGTGGCGCTAATAAATCGGTTTTATCTTCTGCTTGCAGGTTCAACAGTGCGGTAAACAGCTGAGCTGTATAGCTGCGTATGGCTTTTGGGGGGTAAACTGCGGTAATTTTGTGATTAAAAGTATATAAGCCAGCGGCATCTTTTTGGGATATCATTAGCCAGGCCAAAGCACCTGCAAGGCGCGTAGCATAGTCTATCTTGCTGCTACTGCCCGAGCTAAAAAACATCGATTTGCTGTGGTCTAACAGTATATAGCTGCGCAAGTTAGTCTCTTCTTCGTAACGCTTCACATAGTAACGCTCGGTTTTAGCTAATACCTTCCAGTCCAAGTCTTTAAGTGGTTCCCCGGGGTTATATTGCCGATGGTCGGAAAATTCGGCAGAAAAGCCATGATAGGGGGACTTGTGCAAGCCCACCAAAAAGCCTTCAACGATGCTCTTGGCAGCTAACTGGAATTTATTCAGCCGGGCAAGAGCTTCTTCACTTAATAACGGCATTTATTTCTTTTTAGGCTGATACAGCAAGGCAAAAGGAATAAGCGCTACATACACGATGGATAGAATTATCGGCGATATAACGATCTCGTTAAAGCTCATAATAAAATATCCCACAATTAGCAGGATTGCCGATATGGCTAACAGTATAAAGTTGATTTTGCCAAGTTGGAGTTTGTCTTTCATTTTAGTGCTCATGTATTCTCCTTTGTAATTGGGGTGGCAATCTCCTGATTGCCACAGTTCTTGCAGTTATAGCAAGCGCTGATTTGCTTAAAAACGCCATCTGATAGCTCCTGACGCGTTGTTTCCGGCTGCACATATACTGGCTCCAGAATTTCAATTTCCGCCTCTATACGGCGTCCTAAGAGCTTCATGATATGCGGGGCAAATTCCATATCCCCATACCAGTAGATTAAATCCCGGTTGTCAGCCTTTATCGCCTTGCCATCCAGTGTTTTATACTTAATGCAGATTGGCAAAACTGGGCAATTTGCCAGCACCGCAACCTGAAAAAGTGACTTGCGGAAATCTTTTACCGCTTCGCCATTGGTGCTGGTACCTTCGGGAAAGAGCATTAGTTTAAAACCTTGTTTTATGGTGTTCGCAAATTTCTCGATCTCTTTGGGCAGCGAAACAAATTTCTTACGGTCGGTAAACAGGCACCCCCCACTGCGGGTGATGTTTCCCAAAAATACGTTATTCCCCATTTCTACGGAGGTGATAAATACATAGCTATCCAGCGCAGCCAGGATGATGATATCCGTGTATGAAACGTGATTGGATACGGCAAGGTAATTTGTGTGTTGCATTGCTTCCAGGCGTTCGGGGTGGATAATCTTTAGTTCGATGAGGAAGGATTTTAACAATTTTTTCCCGATATAATTAGTGTTTTTTACATAGCGGTGACGCCGCAGAATAGGATCCCGGGTTATTATACCTATAAAAGCAGCTCGGATAAAAAACTCCGAAACCAGAGCCAAGTGCCAGAAAAAATATTTCATTCTTACCATAAAGCCTGGTTTTACTCCGCTTT
Organism: Cloacimonas sp. (SeqCode); assembly: GCA_034005785.1. Lineage (GTDB taxonomy): Bacteria > Cloacimonadota > Cloacimonadia > Cloacimonadales > Cloacimonadaceae > Cloacimonas. Next base: position 13,101 of record JAVEUB010000002.1, read on the forward strand.
ATCCTTCCTGCGCTTAGCCATCTTGATATCTTCTACATTCATCAAAGTTAAAAAATCGATGCATCTGAAGCTTCTATCCAAAGCCGGAATACCACAAACTTTGGCACCCACCTTTAGGTAGGATGATAGCAGAGAAGGAATTTTATCACGCATTAACTTGTGCTCGATAAGCTCTAACTGATTGGGATGCATACGTACATGCCGCTTAAAACCAGGAACTTTGAACTTCCCTTTGGGACGCACAAGATGTTCATCGGCAATATAGCCGCATTGTTTCAAGTAATAATAAATCTGGCTGATTTCGTTTCTATCCATGGTTTTTATGCTGGAACAACCGAACAGGTAGCTGCTGTCGCTGGCGGCAATATAGGCCGTAATGCCTTCCCATAGCAAGGAAATGGTTACTCCATTACGATGCTCGGGATGCACACAGGCACGCCCTAATTCCAGCTTGTTTCCAGGCAAGCGCTTGATGTGGCGCATGTGAAATTCGGTAGCAGTATAGTACTTCTTGGTATGCAGGGAAGATTGCAGCCTGTAGGTGCCAATGATGGCGTTAATGCGTTTATCAATAATAATCAGGTGGTCACAAGTTTTATCGAACTTGTCTTTATCCAGCCCAGATTTCTTCTTTCGTTTCAGCAATTCAGAGATAAAAACTTCGTGACGAAGCCGCAAAGCCTCACGTAGTTCTTCCGGCGAATCAGCCGTCTTAACTATAAAATTGTTCTTTTCTATGTATATCGGAATATTGGCAGAGAAGTTCTTTAAGCGGTTAACACGCTTAAAGTGAAAGGCTTTAACTATGTATGTAAGCTGCTTAAACTGCGGCATTAAAGCTCCTTTGTCATATCTGGATATATCTTTTGTTTCCTATAATCGCACAATGAGCGCAATCTGTCAAGCGGAATATCCCTTTAGTGCAGCAGGATTTGCTTTACAGAAGCGATTCTGCCACCTGCATCCAGGCGGAAGAAATAGATACCACTGGCACATTGCTTACCCGAGGTATCAAGCCCATTCCATAACAGCGCATGGTCTCCGGCTGCGAGCTTTCCTTGGGATAGGCTACTAACTCTTTGCCCTTTCAGGTTATATACATCAAGCTGTACAGAGGCTGCTTTGTTCAGGGTAAAACGGATATTGGAAACGCCAAAGCTGGGATTGGGATAGGCGGATAGATTCTGCACCAGCGGCACCAATGCAGCATCGCTATTGCCAACGGGAGCGTTGTTTATTACGCCCAGAGTGTCGCAGATAATACTTACTATCTCATTTAAGTCGTGCTCACCGTTTAGCACATCAGTTAGTCTGAATGAGGATGCCAGGGTGCGATAGTTTCCATTACTGTTCCAGATTCCGATATTGGAATCACTATAGCTTGTATTATGCGTCTTAAAAACCGGCACAGCAGTTGCGCTATAAGGCAGCAAAGCATCAGTAAAACGGTTTACGTCTGCATATTGCCAGATATTGCTGCTACTAATGTGCTGCACGCTTTCGATATAGGCCAGCATGTCCAGAGGCGCATGAGCACCAAATTTTCCCCAGAAATCGTCCAAGGGATTCCAACTTACACTGCCTTCCAGATACAATTTGCCACCCCCCGCGAGATAGCCATTCAGCAAGTTGTATTCAAACGAAGCAGGATTAAGGATGTAGCTGGTATCGCCATATCCGAACAGGCAGAACACAGCTTCAAAGTTGTTCAGATAAGCGTAATCCTCTATCAGTTTATCGCTATAGATTACATTCATATCGGTGGCTGCACGCAAGGCGTTAACCAACTGCCAGCCTTGAGTTTGGGTAGGCTCCCAAACCAAGATTTCTCCCTGAGGCAGGGGCAAATCAGGCATATAGCCAATTAAAGGATCGCCAAAATACAGATAGGTATAGATGTTCTGCAATTCCGGCCAGATGATCCCACCAGTATCGATAGGATCGCCAAACAGGTAATATTGGCTATGTAGCAGATTCGTAACTGCATGAGCAGCGCCACCGCTAAGCCCGTTTTGACGGTAGTTTTCCACAAAATGGTAGTTGTATGAGGATAATCCACCCCAACCAGGGTTCAGCCAACCCACTTTGTACCAGCCGGTTCGGGTAGCGCCAATAACGCCCACAGCTTTTTTGATGAGCGCATATTCAGCCAGGCTGGTGTTACTGCCATCGATTTGACCATTGTAACACGAAGCGGCAAAGATCACCGTTCCATCTGTATTGGCAAGGTTATCAAAGCTTTGGCGGTTAATCAGGTTCAGCCACTCCATCTCATCAGAATCGGGGAAATTGTTGCTGTTATTGTCCTGCATCCAAACCTTGCGTGAGGATGAGGCCGAGCTGCCATGCGCACTCCAATTAACAAACCCCCAGCTCTGGTTATCGAGCAAACTTTTAAACATATCGTAATCAAGCGGATAGTCGCTGGAAAAAGAAGGCACCACGCCAAGCTGTTCATAGAGGGTGGTGTTTAGTTGGCTTGCCAGGGCTGTATTCTTCATAATCTCCATGGTAAGCGCACCATCCGTGGCAGGCATATTTGTCTCTGGTTCACCCAGATAATTCAGCCAGGCAGCAGGCAGCAGGTTTTTATTCTTCCATAAACCACTGCTTTGTTCATAAGCCACGAAACGATTGGCAATGGCGGTAACGTTACTTGCACTATTGGTGGAAATTCTGCCCACATAAACTTCTGGAGTAAAATCCACTCCGTAATCCTGATTCATAAAGCCGGTGGAGTATTCTCCCAAACGTCCGTCATTATCGGTATCCCAATTGCTGCTTAAATCTCCATAAAAGAAATCAGAAGGTACAGTATCCAAACCATCAGGTTCGGGAGTAAGATAGGCTACAGGAACAGTATCATAATCGCCAACTAAAAGCATGTAACTAAAGGCATTAGCTTCATATTGAGAAATTAGATAACTGCGTAATCTCGCTTCATCCGTTGTTCCGCTTCCCTGGCTTAGGGCTGTTGCGATATCCGTGAAAGAGACTACCAGACCCTGAGATTCGCGAAAGGTTACCCAATTAGAAAGTGAAGCGTATAATGCGGGTGTGCCAATTACTAACACATCGTAGTTTCGGGTATTGGTGGGTTGATACCATAGTTCCAGGTTCTCAGGATTGGCAAAGAAACTGGCATCGGTAAGAATGGGTGGGATAACATTGCTTGTTTGCTTGGTGATAGCGTAATCCAAGCCTATCCGGCAGGAAGTGTTCCAGCTCCACTCAGAGCCATTCCACCTTGCCGGTAGCACAGAAAAGGCTGCATATTGCACGTCTCCCCATTTGCGCATACCCAAAAAGCTGTAGGGGCTGATATTATCTCTACTGGAAGCCGCACTTAGCAAACGTTCACCATCACTAAAGGCACGGTTAAGCTGTGGCGCAGAGCCGTTTAGCGTTGTTGTAGCGCCAAATTTTACCTGCCAATCCGTAACGAACGCTCCGGGGGGAAGGATAATATTGATACTTTTAACCGGTAATTGAGGAGTGCCAGGGCTGCTGCTGGTTCCCAAGCCCAGTTTAGCGTAATCCTGAAACGCTGGATCGCCCGTTGGGCTGGGGAATGAGATTCCTACGCTGAGACTGGCGGCAAACACCATCAGGGGCAGCGAAAGCAGCAAGATTAATAACGTATATTTCATGATTTTACCTTATTGGGATGGGGTGCTTTGGGTTTTGGGGTGAGCATTTCTTTGCCTCTATACATGTCGCCACTGGATTTGGTAACCTTCTTTTCTTGTTGTACAGGTTTTCTTTCCGGTTTGCGAGGGTTTTTGAAGTTTTTTTTGTGGTTTTTATCTTTGTTATAGCGGTTTTTTTGCTCGGAACTCATTTTTTCCGTGGCAGTTTGGATGATTTGGCTGGCACAATGTTGCTTGTGTTGTTGCAGGAAACTATCTACGTTTTGGGGATGCAGCTTCCATATCTCCCTAAGCAGCAATCCCAAACCTTCTTGAACAACCTTTGCCTCATCCCGCATCATAGGATCAATGAAATCCAGCAATTCTTGCGGTTCTTTTGTTGCAACCAGTGCTAACATGCTTACAGGTACAGCTCTGCGCGTCCATTTGCTTTTTGCCATGCGCCAGGGTATGAAATCATCCATTGTCACGATCTTCTTTTCCAGAAAAACAGGAATTATGTCTGTGCAAAGGGCATCAGCATGAACCCAGTTTTCCACTCCGGAATCAAAAATACGACGGACAAAATCGAAAACAGCCCGATTAAACTCCTGCTGAACGTGTTTCAGGAGTAAGATGGCAACAGAGCCATATTCATACTTGCCGGTAGCAAAAAGGCGCCAAGCTAACTCGGCAGTTTCTTCCACGTTGAACTGGATGTTTTTCAGCACGACGTCCCGCAGGGCAAGCACTTGCTCTTCTTCCAGGCCAAAGGCATCGTAACCTTCTGGGTATAGGTAGGCATATTTGTCCGCTACGGATGGATCTTCGTAATCCAGGCAGTAGTTTTCTACGGTCTTTATTATGGTTTTAAAACGAGGATCAAGATCGATACTCATAATCCAGCTCCTTTAAACTGCGTCGTCTTTAATAAGATACTTATTTATAGCTATCTGCAAAGTAAACAATAAAAAAAAGGTGTTTCGCGAAAGCGGCGTTCATCGCTACATGGTGGCTCAATCTTTGTCTTCGGTGCTTTCGGTGGTAAACTTCTTTTTTCTACCTTTCCCTTTAATCACCAGGCGGTCTTCAGATTCATAACCCAAGCCTTTGCCAGTGATTAGCACATGAAAGCGGTTAAACATCTGCCGTAGCCGATACAGCATCGCTTTATTGGGATTAAGCTGTGCCAGCATCTTATGCAAGAATGATTCCCAATTCGTGCTTTCATAGCTACGAAAGAATCCTGTTGCCTGCATAACATCCAGCATGTACTGCTGAATTTTGTCCAGTTCAGTCCCCAAAGCAGCATGATAATTCTTGGCGGGGCTGCTGTCTTCATCCAGCGGTAGGTTAAAAACTTCCCAGATCGCCAGAGCAACTGCTTGCGCCAGATTTATGGAAGGAAATTCCGGATTTGCCGGAAAGTGGCAGCGGAAAGCACATAAATCGGCTTCTACATCTGTTAAGCCCCAAGTTTCGCGCCCAAAAACCAAGCCTATCTGCAGTTTGGGGAGGCTGTGTACATAGCGCGCCATTTGCCTTGGGCTCATATCTACCGGCTTTGTTTTCCCGTAACGCCGGGAGAAAGCAATAACTCTGTCCAAACCAACAAGTGCCGAAGCCAGATCGGGGTATATTTCGGCTTGTTCCAGAATGTGTTCCGAGTGCATAGCGAGGTAAAAATCGTTCTTTTCGGGGACGGTGCCCACAATGCGCAAAGCAGATACGCCAAAGTTGTTCATGATTCTGGCTACGGCACCCACATTCCCGCTATAGATTGGTTCTACCAGGATAATGGCAATGCGGGACAGCCTTTTATCCTGCACTCATCACCTGCTATTTTTTTTTGCTGTTGATGATGCCGGAAAGCTTAGCACCCATGCTGGAAACGTTCTGATTGGGATCGTTTCGCCATTCGGCTACAGTGCGTTGGGTAACGGAAATAAACTCGGCAGATTTATCGCGTTGGCTGCGTTGAGTAAAGATATTTGCCAGCTTTTTCATCGTTTGCCAGATGGTACGGGTGCGTTTTTCATCACCATCAATAAGCCAGCGGCGCACATTGTTGTAGCACTGCAAGGGACGTTGACGACCAACCTGAGTTAAAATATGGCTTATTTTTTTCTGCACTTCTTCGCTATCGTCATCCAGCAAGTGAGAAACAAAGGTTAAGATATACTGCGGATTACGCGTGGCAATATTTTCCATACCATGCATACTGATGGCACGTTTCTTTTCATTATCGGATTCAGCCCAAAGGGGCATGTGTTTTTTCATCACTTCGGGTGCTCTTTTCCACATCTCAAAACAGATGGTTTCAGATTCCCAAGGCACAGTTTCAAACGTTTTTTCTATGGTTTTTACGATCACTTCTGGTTTGGACTGATGCTTGTAATAGAAATAAAACAAACCCGTGGCACGCACTCCATAGATAAAATGTTCCAGCAATTCACCGCAAATTTCGTCTAATTCGCCATTACCGGTGTATTGTGCCAGCCTTTTACCCAGTTCTTCGCGGACAAAATAATTTGCCGTGTTGCCCAGATCGGTTATTTGTTTTTCTGCCAGGGTTTTTTTGCCCTTTTCCACATTTCGGAATATTTTCTCCACACTGGAGTCGAGTAATTTGAAGTCGTCTATATTCAGACGTCCCATTTCTTTAATCATTCATCCTGCTTCGCGGTTTCTTTGGTTTTTTTAAACTGCTTTTATAGATAGCTTTATAGCCTTGTTCCAGCTTGGTTTTTGCTGTGTTTAGATAATACTTTTTTCCAATTATGATACCCTTGTGTGGGCTAAAGGAAGTTCAGGATTGCGGTATTACGTTGATATATTCACAGGATAATCGGCAAAGGCTTTCTGTCAAGGATTTTCTTTGCCTGCGGTGGTGAGAGCTACGCAGTGAGAGCCTGCGGCAAGTGAGATTTACAAAGTGAGAGCTGCGCAGGTGAGATTTGCAAAGTGAGAGCTGCGCAGGTGAGAGCATTCCTTGGAGCGTGTTTGACTTATATTTTTGCCGCACTTATTTTTATAGATTTCAGTCCATCTTCACAGGCAAAATATGAGTTAAACCGTGGGTTACAGAATCTCCATAAGCATGGTGCAATATGTAATGTAGCACAAACATCAAATGGGCGAGCGCAAAAAAGCCCCTACAAATATATGGGTTAGTTTTCATTATCAGTGGCGAAAACGCAGTTTTCATGGATGCTTCTCTCTTTTTTTACTCAGCTTTTCTCTGTGGTGAAAAGAAACCATAGCTTTTACCGTACCTAAAGAAACAAAGCAGATCATGCACAGAGCTTAACGATACACGATCTGCCCTTCATCATCTGTAGCCTTATATCCTGCTAAGTTTTCTATACGTTATCCGCTTGGGAATCAAGGCTTTATCTCCTAAGCGTTCCAGCTTGTTTGTTTCATAATCGCTGAAATTGCCTGCGAACCATTTCACATAGCTATCGCCTTCAAAGGCAAGAATATGCGTGCACAATCGATCCAGAAAATAGCGATCGTGGCTAATAATTACCGCGCATCCGGCAAACTCCAGAATCGCCTCTTCCAGAGCATGAATGGTATAAACATCCAGGTCGTTAGTAGGTTCGTCCAGCAGTAGCACGTTACCCCCGGTTTGCAGCGTAAGGGCAAGGTAGGCTCTGTTTTTTTCGCCACCACTAAGGATATTAACCGGTTTGATATGTTCTTTGGAGGTAAAATTGAACTTAGCCAGGTATTCCCGCACGTTCATTTCCCGCTCACCCAGTTTCATAATGTCTCTGCCTTGACCGATCAATTCCAATAGGGTCTGGCTTTCATCCATCATGCGGGATTGATCTACGTATGATAGTTTCACCGTTTCCCCGATGCTGATAGTGCCGCTATCGGGCTGCAATTTTTGCACAATCATGTTAAACAGCGTAGTTTTACCTGCTCCATTAGCTCCAATAACGCCGATAATTCCACCTGCAGGCAGGTTAAACTCCATATTTTCAAACAGCAGATTATCGCCAAAGCTTTTGGACACGCCAGTCGCTTTAATCACGTTCTTGCCGAGCTTTGACCCTTTGGGGATAATCATCTGATCGGTGGTGTTTTCTTTTTTATACTCCGAGGAAGCCATTCTTTCATAATTCTCTATGCGTGCTTTGCTCTTAGCTTGGCGAGCTTTAGGGCTGCTGCGGATCCATTCAAGTTCATCTGCCAGTGCTTTTTGCCGTTTGGATTCGCCTTTTGTTTCCGTAGCCAAACGAACCTGTTTTTGCTCTAACCAGGAGGAGTAATTTCCCTTGTAGGGAATGCCTTCGCCACGGTCCAGCTCCAAAATCCAACCTGCCACGTTATCCAGAAAATAACGGTCGTGCGTAATGGCAATTACCGTTCCTTTGTATTGATGCAGATGATGCTCTAGCCACATAATGCTTTCGGCATCCAGATGGTTGGTAGGTTCATCCAATAGCAAAATATCAGGCTCTTGCAATAGGAGTCTGGTTAAAGCCACTCGCCTTTTTTCACCACCGGAGATAATGCCGATTTTCATGGAGGAAGGAGGACAGCGCATGGCATCCATAGCCAAATCCAGCCTGCTATCCAAGTCCCAAGCATTGCTGGCATCCAGCTTATCCTGCAGCTTTCCCTGTTCATTTAAAAGCTTGTTCATGGCTTCATCATCCATCGGTTCACAGAATTTGGCGTTAATCTCGTTATACTTGCGGATCAATTCCATAATCTCTGCCACGCCTTCCTGCACGATTTCCAGCACGGTTTTATCAGGATCAAGCTGCGGGTCTTGCTCCAAATAGCCAATCGTGTAACCCTTGGACATCGCTACTTCGCCAATAAAATCGTTATCCAAACCCGCCATGATTTTTAGCAAAGTGCTTTTTCCAGAGCCGTTCAAACCTACCACGCCAATCTTGGCACCATAGTAATAGCCCAAATATATGTCTTTCAAAATCTGTTTTTTGCCATCCACCACTTTTCCAATGCCGGACATCGAGTAGATTACCTTGGTTTCTTCCATTTTATCCTCTAATTATGTTTCTTTAGGTCAGTGCATTAGAGGTGCAGATAGCTGTCAAGAGCTAAAGCAGTGAAGGCATCCCCCCATTTTTTCCTGTCATTCCCGCGGAGGCGGGAATCCAGCCCTTATACAAGGTCGGTAAGAACGGTAGATAGATGTCTATGCTGCAATGCTTTATTTGTGTCATCCCTAATGGGATTCATCAGGGCTGGATTCCCGTCTCCACGGGAATGACAGAAGGTTTTCGCACAAGCTCCTCCGCAGGAATGACAAGCATTTTCACACAGCCTCCTCCGCAGGAATGACAGGGAAAAATGAGTCTATGCCAGAAAAACCGATTCTGCTTGACAAATAATCAGTAGTATCTGAGATAAGATTTGGAGAAATAAGTAAATGGATCAAGAATCAACGATACTGTTAGAGGCTTTGGAAACTCAGAGGAACTTGCATTCCAACCTCACAAGCGTAAGCCATAAAAGTGATTTTGGGCAATACTTTACGCCTGGTGAAGTAGCAATGTTTATGGCCGAAATGTTTCCTGATGCAAAAGGCTCGGATATCAGGCTTCTCGATCCGGGTGCTGGCATAGGAGGATTGGCGTGCGCTTTTACGCTAAACATGAACGAAAGAGTAGAAGGGCTTCATTACAATATAGACTGCTATGAAATTGATGATAAAGTGTTTGTGAAACTGGCAAACAACCTTCACGATTTAAGTTCCTTTGCCGATGTTGAGTATGCTGTGTTTCATGAAGATTTCATTGAAAAAGCAGTTGATCACCTGCTGCAGTTCAATAAACCTAAATATACTCATGTGATACTAAACCCTCCCTACAAGAAAATGCACAGCAGCTCGAATCACAGGAAACTGCTGAGATTGGTTGATATTGAAGTTGTAAACCTATATTCTGCCTTTGTGTCGATGAGTTTGGAATTACTACAAAATGATGGTTACCTGGTTGCGATTATCCCCAGGAGTTTCTGTAACGGAACTTATTATCTCCCCTTCCGTAAACATATCTTAGCGAATGCTGTAATCCGCAGGATACATCTGTTTGAATCAAGAAATAGTATCTTCAAGAATGATAGTGTGCTTCAAGAAAATATCATTATCATGCTACAGAAAAGCGACACCATAGATAAAGTGGAAGTTTCGTATTCCAAAGACCAATCGGTTGGCAACAGCATAAGCAAACATATTGATTATCAAGACATAGTAGATTTAAACTCGTGGGAACTTATAATCAAGATTCCGCATGAAACAACCAATAGCTTTCCTATAGTCGAAACATCATTCAAGCAGTTAGGTATCATGGTTTCAACCGGGCCTGTGGTAGATTTTCGCAATCGAGAATACATTAACAGTGAGACAACTGATATGTCGATTCCGCTAATTTATCCGCAAAACATACACAGGTTTCAAGTTCTTTGGCCGAGTGACAAGGGTTTACAAGCATCAATAATCCTGAACTCTGAGACGAAAAAACAACTGTATGAAACCGGATTCTATGTAGTTGTAAGGCGTTTTTCATCAAAGGAAGAAAAACGTAGAATAGTGGCAGGGCTTGTAGATCCTGAAGACTACAAAACAGGGTACCTCGCTTTCGAGAATCATTTGAATGTGTTTCATAATTGTGGAAAAGGCTTGGAAACAGAGATAGCCTATGGATTATTAGTTTATCTAAACTCTGAAGGGTTTGACCATGAATTCAGAGTATTCAGCGGACATACACAGGTGAATGTAAGTGATTTAAAAAGAATGACATATCCTAGCTTGTCACAGCTAAAAGAACTGGGTGTAAGGCTGCAAAAAAGCAAGTTCAATTATCAGGAATTTGAGGATTTAATCGCAGAGGTAATAAATGGCAATAAGCAAAGCAGCTAAAAAACGGATAAATCAGGCAATGGAAATTCTGGAGCAAATGGGGATGCCTACGCTTCAGCAAAATCAAAGGACTGGTTTATGTCTCTTAGCCTTATTGGGACTAAAGCCGGATACCCCTATGTGCAATGCTGACAATCCGTTAATGGGGATAACTCCAATAATGGATTTCAGTTATGAAAATTATAAGGTAAAATACGCTCCTAACACCAGAGAAACATTTCGTCGCCAAAGCATTCACCAGTTGGTACAAGCTGGTCTGGTTACTTATAATCCCGATGATGATAAAAGACCTACCAATAGCCCCAACTCTGTTTATCAGGTAACACCCGAACTTTTGTCTCTGGTAAAACAGTATAATACAATCAATTGGGAAACTGCGGTTAGTGAATTCAACAAAATTAGCCAATCATTGGCAGATAAATACGCAAAACCAAGAAAGATGATGCGAATTCCGATTGAAATTGCGGAGCAAGAAATACTGCTTAGTCCGGGAAAACACAACGAATTGGTTAAGTCCATTATCGAGAAGTTTGCCCCGGTGTTTTTACACGGAGCAGTACTATTGTATGTAGGTGATACTCAGAAAAAGTCGGCTTACGTTAATAATGTGCTTATCAAATCAATCAAGATACCCTTCGATGAGCATAACAAGTTACCGGATCTTGTGTTTTTCATGCAAGAAAAGAAATGGATTATTTTGGTTGAATCGGTAACAAGCCATGGACCCATGGATAGCAAGAGGTTTGTTGAGCTTTCTGAAATGTTTGATTCATGCGGATATGATGTAGTGTATGTGTCAGCTTTTAGGGATAAGGCTACCTTTGCCAAGTATTCCACAGACATAGCCTGGGAAACTGAAGTATGGATTGAAGAGAATCCAGATCATCTAATTCATTTTAATGGGTCAAAGTTTTTGGGTCCATACAAAAAAAGCTAACAATAGAAGATGGCCATTCGTTAAAAATTAAAATATTATAGCCTGCGGGAGGAAATAATGCAGATACTAACTATCGTAGTATTGGTAGCTGTGGTGATAAACATCATCCTTACACTGCTCAAAAAGACTGAGGCATCTGTAGATGTTGATAAGCTGGTAACGCCTATTAAAGCCGAACTGGACAGGTTAGCGCTTGCCCTTAAAAATGATAGCTCGAATGCCAAGAATGAAATAAACAGTCAGTTCTCGGCAGTGAAAACCGAGCTGAACCAGAACCTGAAAGATAACAGGACAGAATTGAACGATGCCCTGGAAAAGTTCCGCTTAACCATTGAAACGAAGATGGCTGCTTTTTCCACTTCTTTACAAGACAGCTCGGATGCAACCCTGAAGAAACAAACCGAAATCCGCCAGGAAACAGAGCAGAAATTGAACGAATTTAGCAAGAGTATGAATGATGCTGTGGAGGCACTAAGCCGATCTCTGGCGCAAAAGCTTGCGGAATTTGGGGAAATCCAAAAGAGCAATTCGGATGATTACCTCAAAAAACACGATGACATCAAGAATGCCACAGATGTAAAACTGGAAGCGATACGAAAAACTGTGCAAGAGAAGCTGGAATCGCTGCAAGAGGCTAATAGCAAAAAACTTGACGAAATGAGACGAACGGTGGATGAAAAACTGCAGGAAACACTGAACACCAGATTGACGGAATCCTTTAAACAGGTGAGTGAACAGCTTGATAAAGTGCATCTTGGGCTTGGTGCGATGACTTCCTTGGCAAACGATGTGGGCGGGTTAAAAAAGGTGCTTACAAACGTGAAAACAAGGGGTATGATTGGCGAAATACAGCTTGAAAGTCTGTTAAGCTCGGTGCTTAGCCCCGATCAATATGAATGCAATGTGCAAGTAAAGAAAAATTCGCAACAACGGGTGGAATTTGCTATAAAACTGCCTGGTAGAGAAGAGGATTTAACCCCATTGTACCTGCCCATAGATTCCAAATTCCCTGATGCAGCCTATCAAAAGCTGCTGCAGGCCTATGAAGATGCTGATACGCCCAAAATCAATCAAGCCCGAAAAGAACTGGAAGGCGCAATCAAGCAATCGGCAAAGGACATCAAAGAGAAATACATCGATCCACCTGCCACCACAGACTGGGGCATTTTGTTCCTGCCTTTTGAGGGTTTGTATGCAGAAGTGCTGCAAAACTCGAACGTTGTACACTATCTGCAAACGGAGTATCACGTTACGCTGGCAGGACCTACAACACTTGGAGCGTTCATCAATAGTCTGCAAATGGGCTTTAAAACCCTGGCTATCCAAAAAAGATCCAGCGAAGTTTGGCAGTTATTGGGCGCAGTGAAAACGCAATTCGACTTGTTTGGCAATGTTTTGGACGCCGCACAAAAGAAAATACGCGGTGCCGGTGACGATATTGAGAAACTCGTGGGTACCAGAACGCGCATGATTCAATCCAAACTGAAGCATGTGGAATTATTGCCCAACCAGGAAGCAAATAATGTTATAGAGATTGCCGAGCTAAGCGATGAAGACATGGATAGCAGTGACAACGTGTAAATACACAATTACGGTAAGTGAGAGCCTTGGGTAGGTGAGAGGTTTCGCCAGTTAGAGCTTCGCAAGTGTAGCAGCGAATAGCGCTCGCCCAATAGTGAATTAGCTAAAGATAAGATAAATATAGCGTGTTCCCTGCTTGCATTGGCTTAGCATTGGCTATGCATTGTGGATGGGATGGACAATGCATAGCCAATGCTAAGCCAATGAGAGCAAGGTACCAAAGAATGCCAATCCTCCGCATTGTGCGCAGGACGCCGTTCCTGCTGTTTTGGCTGATTGTGCATTACCTCGTATGAGTCCTGTAAGGACGCTTTTGTAGATAGCAAACTTGTGTGTTTAGGATACTTGGCGTTTGCTTGCCAGGTAGCTTTCCTGCAGTTTTATTTCTGGCATTTCGGGGCTGAACTCACAATCCATCACGGCAAGCTGTTTACGGATTATCGCTCTACTGCGCAGAGCCGGGGTTAAAATGTAATCCTGAAACTCATTAGGGTCTATTTCCAGGATTGAGCGGGCGTGGGGGAATAGCAGTTTCAGGTACGCAGTGCATAGCTTAATAACTGCGCGTGTGTCTCTTGTATCGGCGTTTTTGGGGATTTGCAAGGCTTCCTGCACAATTTGCCCGGATTCTGTTTGGTTTCTTAACAGGTGCATAATTTCCGAGAAATACTCGGTGTTCAGGGCATAGCCTTTTAGCTTCAGGTCTTCGGTAAAGCGGAATAATATCCAGCCCGGAATAAAGCCATGGATTCTATCCACCAGCGCTGAAGAATGGAAAAACTTGGGCAGTTGCATGAAGAAATCCTCATGCTTTGGCCGCATTTGTCTGGTTAAAGAAATGTTGCCTAACAGCATTAAGCCGCAATCTGATACGTTTTTATATTGCCCCACCACAATTCTACCGTTTTCCAGATAATTCTTGAACGCACCCTGAATATCTTCATCGTTAGCAAATTGAATAGTTTCCACTTCATCCAGAGCTAAAAAATCGTAGTTGTGAATTATCCCGGGAGTTTTGGTGCTAAGGTTGTAAAATATCCCCGCGCGGGACACAATGCCCCCGCTAACCGTCCAGCCATACTTAGATAAGTTGTTAAATACGTATGATTTACCTGTACCCTTGGGAGCTAACTCAATCAAGTTCAGATTTGGCTCCACATGCACAAGCAGGCGGGATAGCATCGTAAGTTTTCGGGTGAGGTTAAAGCTTAGCTTCCGCTCGGGATCAACGTAATTTGGGTTTACTTCCATGGAGCGGATCAGCAAATCTATCCATTCCAGGGTGGTAAATTTCTCTCTGGCGGCTAAAAAATAATCTAATTCCACCCGATATGGTTCGAAAGGGCGAAAATCCGTAAGTTCCACATAACCACTTATATTTAGCTGAGGTTTCTTGTAGGTAAGCGTTAAAATGCCCCAAACTTCACCCTCATGCAGGTGCTCGATCTTGCTCTGCGCCATGTTTTGGGAAACAATACCTTCCTTGTGCCCAATCCCCAAATCAGGGATAGAAAAGCCCGTTTTGCCATGCAGTAAATCCGTGTGGATAATTAAACGAGAGAAGATCTGGATCGGAGCGCTGCTGTGCAGCAATCTTTTGCGTAAACCCATCCCCTTGGCGGGAATTTTGGCATTGATGAAGCTAAGGCACGAATCCCGATCGAAGTTCTCTTCTTGTGTGAAGCATTTCACCATCCAGTCTTTAACGAATGAAGGCAAGTTACGTCCCACGAAAATATCGTAGAGATCAGGGTTTTTGTACACACACTCCCGCGGAAAGACCATTTTGATCTTGTTATCCATATCGATTGCGGGATAGTTTATCGGTGCCAACTATGCTACCTGCTTATGTATCAAACATTTCGCTAAGTGTAGTTTCAGTAAAACCACGGGGTTCAGTGCCATTATCATCTGGAGGATTAGGCAGTTCAACCTCAAAATCGTAAACTTCCTGCAGATTCTCATTGAATTTACCGGGAATAATCCCCAAAGTAGAGTAGATATCCAGGGTCTCGATAAACATCCGAATAATCTGCCGAATTGGCTTGGTAGAGGGATCTATGCGCTTACATGTGTCTTTCACCATGTTTTCCGGCAGCTCAAATTTCCACGGAATAGCAGCGCAGTGGATTTCCAGCAATTTAGCTAAAAGAGCCTTTAGGTCGTCCGTTTTTATGGGGGTTAAAACCATTCCTTGCGAACTGGAGATAAGCTCAAAGAATTTGGCTACAGCTTCTGCTGCACGGGCATCAAAGCGTTCTTTAGCCAATTTTGGCATCTCGCGGGCATCTTGCTTGCGGGTACCCTGGAAAACTTCTGTGTTCAAAGCTTCTGCTGAGGCCACAAGTGTATATATGGGGCATTTGTGTTCAGCGTTTAGGTTCATCAGCCAGGAGAGGTTTTTGTACGAATTTAAGCGGCCTACTTTGCCCATTCTGCCTATAATTTCCAGTTCGTCAATCAGAATTATCCAGCCTTTATAGCCCAAGCTTTTAATCAACAACGAAAAGAACTCGATGAAGGAGATCAGATGCTCTTTTTGCACAAATTTGGGCATTCTTTGATATTCATATTTATAGTATGACTTCACAATTTGTTTGGCATTTGTAAGGTTTTCTTTCTTACCCATAAGTGCATTGTATAGCAGGATCATATCCCGTGTTTCAAACTTAAGAAAGCTCTGATAAATAAGATTTGGCAGCGGATGGCTAATCCCCGTGCTAAGCTCGGATAGAGTTTCCAGCATCTTGGGAGATAAACCCTTGCTTACAAGCTGATTAAGTAACCCCGGGATGTTGGCATCACGCGTGAGCACATGCGAAGACAAGGCAGGAAACAGGTTGAAGAGGTTGTTTGGCCCCAAATCTCTGTTTAGCGAGAGGTAGCTAACGGCAAATCCCTGTTCCAGGATGTGCTTTTCCACAGTTTTGAGGAAATGGGTTTTCCCCTGGCCATAATTTCCCCAAACCACACGTCCTTTTACCTGTTGCCCGTTTGCCAGATTGCCAAGATCACTATCGATAGTATCCATCAGTTTTTGGCGTAAATCTGGCAGCGTGCCTATTAAATGCCGGGTAGGAATTCCGGCGCGGGCTGCTTCTAACAGCATTACCAGGCTGCTGTGCTCGTGTGTATCATAGCTATCTTGCATCATTTCTCCCAAGCCCCAAAACCTTTGTTGCGCAATAGTTCCCGAAAGTTTTGGTAAGCAAAACCAAGAGTGTCCCCCTTGTCGACATCCGCAAGCAGCGGCTGAACACCCAGCTCCAGCAGTTTTTGCTTTAATTGTTCTAGGTTGCCGCTTTGTTGCAGGTTGCTAAAGATGAGATTGGAATCTACTAAATCCGCGTAAATATTCAAGCTCTGCAATTGCTGAAATCCAGGCTGAATCCGCATCCATAAAGCATGATAACTGGCCAGACCGTATTTTTCATTTTCAAAGATTTCCGTGTTTCCCGAGATCACGATTAACGTATTGCGGAAGAAATCCAGGTCGTCAATTAATTGGCGAATTAGTTCATATACGTCATTTCGTTTCATCGGGGTATAGTATACAACTGCTTCTGCTTTGGGCAGGATCGCTTCAAATTGATCCAGCATGATCACCACGCCTTTATAGCCCATGAATTTGATAATCTCTATTAGAGAATACAACCAACTGCGAGCATTATGTTTAGCGAGTGTTTCATGTAGCATTGTAGCTCTTTTATGGGGGCTAACGATCTTTTCCCCCTGTATCCAATTGCGAGCTATTGCCAAGGAATCCTTGTCTTTTTCCACCACCGCTTCCATAAACATGTGCATGAATTTACGAAACGAGAATTCCAGCTCTAAAGAGTTCACAATGCTATGCACACAGGTTCTGATATCTTTCTTGGCTTGGATGGGATCAGATTTTTCCCTTTCGCAAAGAAAATCTACCAGCGCTCCCCCGAAGGACGTAAAATCTTGCAGACTGTAGCCCAGTTTATCCAGAATTTTAGAGGTAAGCACCGTTTCCAGCAGGTTCAAATCTACTTTTGCCACTATTGCTTTGTAAAAAGCTACTGAATCTGTGAGGTGAAAGCTAATCTGCGAGATATCAATATCAATCACGAAAAAGCCCTCGCGCTGAGCATGCACCTTTAAAGCTTGCAGGTAGTGGGTTTTGCCGGTTGCCTTGCCGCCATAAAGTATTTTAACCTTGCTGCCACCAGGAGCTATCACCTGCTGAAGACAGTAGTGTTTCATCAGTTCCAGCCAGGGGTTGGGGACGGTAAGATATTCAAGCAATTCTGGATCATGGGGAGGAAAGCCGGCTTGCAGAGCTTCCAAATCTTGTTTACTTACCTGCAGCATCTTAATCTTCTTTGTGGATGGTGAGGGTGGAGGCTTTTAACGTTTCTCCATTGGCAGTTTTGATGATGTACATCTTATGCACATCGCGGCTATAGCCAAGCTCAAAGCGGTAGTTTTCTATATCGGGAGCTGCACATAACCTGCCGATATCCCACAGGAAATTCTCTATTTTGTAGTCACTTGCCGCAGGCGAAAGAGTAAAAAGCTCGAACACATCCTTTAGTGCAACGCTGTAACCGTATTTTACTTCCTTGGAGAAATACATTCTGGTATTGGCAAAATCGTAAGCTCTTAGCAAACGCTTGAAAAAGCTGTTGGCACTGAAGGAACTGTTCAATTTCTTATAGGTATTTTCAATGTACTTCACCACAATGTTTGGCTCCAGGTTGCTAAGCACCTGTTTCTTGCGTCCCAAAGAGATTTGCAGATAATGCTCTTCAACGCGGATTGCGATATCCATGGGGCCGATCATGATAGTAGAATCACTAAGTTCCGCAGGGATGTTTTTGGCAATAAGCAGAGGCAGTAAAAACTCCGCATACTGCTGATTATCCTGATACTTTTCCTTCAGAGCGGCAATCTCGGGATTTGCATTCTCCAGATAAGCGCTAATCCTGTCCCAAAAATCCTCCTGCAAGTCCATAATATCCATTATCGAAGATTCCGCTTGCATAATGTTGTGTCTTTTAAGCGCTAATAGGAGGTTAGAGTAGTCTTTATGTAGCCTGTCCAAATCCTTGTGTTTCTGCATATTATTGCTCCTTTACACGTATTCTTAACGCTACCATAAATAATTTACGTGTGAAGGCGTCAAGATTTATTTCGTTTCCAGTGTATGTGTACAGGCAATCGAGCAATTTTGGCAAAAAAATCTGCGAAAAAGAGCTGAAGATAAAGCCACTTTCTGGGACAGCAAATATTTCGAGTTAAATGCAGCGTTAAGCCGATTAATTGTTGCCTGCAGATGATTTGTGCTTATATTGAACATTATATTACATGATTATAGCCGATTCGCAAGAGGTAATTCCATGTTCTGCAGGTGGAATGATCGAATAGTCTATAATATTTAAGGAGAGAAACATGACTGAAGCAACAGTAACAAATCCTTCCGCTTGGGCTGCACTTTTGGAAAAAGCACCCCAGTTCTTATCGACAATCGGTTTAAAATTAATTGCCGCTATCCTCATTTACGTAATCGGTAAATGGGTAGCCAAGATGATCGCCAACCTACTTCGCAAAATTATGGTACGCAGCAAGGTAGATCCTTCTTTAGTCTCTTTTGTGGGTAATTTGGCTTATGCCGTGATTCTCATTTTTGTAATCATTGCCGCAATTGGTAAGCTGGGAGTGCAAACCACCTCGTTTATAGCCCTGATTGGTGCCGCTGGTTTGGCTGTTGGCATGGCTTTGCAGGGTTCACTGGCAAATTTTGCCGCAGGAGTGATGCTGATTCTGTTCAAGCTCTTCAAAGTAGGTGATGCAATAATCGGTGCTGGTGTTACCGGCACAGTGCATGATATAGGTATCTTCCATTGCACCATCCTAACCAGTGATAACCGCAAGGTAATTGTGCCAAATGCCAAGTTATCCAACGATTCTATCACCAATTTCACAGCCATGCCTACTCGCAGAATCGAGCTGAGCATTGCTGTACCCGGCACTGCAGACATATCTGCCAGCCGCGAATTATTGCTGGCAATCCTGAATGCCGAAGATAAATTGCTGAAAAACCCTCCACCCGCAGTTTCTCTCAATACCGCAGATGCAGCAGCCATCACTTTCGGGCTGTATGCACATGTAAATAATGCCGATCTGGGTGCCGTGCAAGCTGCTTTAGTGGAAAAAATTAAGCTTGTCCTAACCGCTAAGGGCATTTGGGCTTAGAAATCAGGAGAAGAAATGAGACGACTAATTATTATTACTGCTCTTACTCTGTTGATATCTTCAGCTCTTTTCGCTGAAGAGTGGAAATTGGATTCCGATTTCAATTTGTCCTTTACCCAAAGCTCCTACAGCGATTCCTGGGCGGGAACCGAACTTAGCAATGTAACCTGGGTTGCAGGCTCTATTTCCAGTGCTGAAAAGCAGCTTAAACCGTGGCTACAAAACAAAACCACCCTGAAGCTTGCCTTCGGGCAAACCCATCTGCAAAAAGAAGATGCAATGGGCAATAAGTATTGGGATAAGCCAGAAAAATCTACGGATAAGATAGACCTGGAATCCATTATGCGCTTTACCACAAGCGCTTGGGTGGATCCCTTTGTAGCAGCCCGCATGGAATCTCAGTTTCTGGACCTG
>JAVEUB010000134.1:0-7534 GCA_034005785.1 Cloacimonas sp. (SeqCode)
ACATATCGCTGCTAACACCTAACACCTAACACCTAACACCTAACACCTAACACCTAACACCTAACACCTAACACCTAACACCTAACACCTAACTCAACTACCACTCCAGGTTAATAGTTATCGGCCCTTCGTTTACCAAGCTCACCTGCATATCAGCAGCGAAGATACCTGTTTGAGTTTCCACACCGCTTTGTTTCAGCAATGCCACAAACTCGTTATAGAGTTGCCTGGCTAAATCAGGTGCTGCAGCTTGGGTAAAATCAGGTCTGCGTCCGCGGCTGCAATTGGCATAGAGGGTAAACTGGGAAATTGCCAAAATGCTGCCTTGAACATCCAATAGCGAGAGGTTTAGTTTGCCATTAGCATCGGGGAATATGCGGAGTTCGAGACACTTCTTTATGGCAATGGGTAATAGTTCTGGCTTATCGCCATCAGTAAAGCCTACAAACAGCAGCAGCCCCCTGGCAATTTGTCCAGTAACCTGGCTATCCACTGTGCAGACAGCGCGGCTAACCCTTTGCAGCGTGATGCGCATTAGTCTATTTTAAAGCCGTGCACTTCAAAGCAGCCCACATCATCTATCCAAATGCTTCCTTCCTTGAAAGG
The DNA here is from genome assembly GCA_034005785.1 of Cloacimonas sp. (SeqCode). Classification (GTDB taxonomy): domain Bacteria; phylum Cloacimonadota; class Cloacimonadia; order Cloacimonadales; family Cloacimonadaceae; genus Cloacimonas. The sequence goes on from JAVEUB010000134.1 coordinate 607, forward strand.
AGGGATGAAAATGCCCACACGACCAAACTTGGCACCCGGTTTGATAAACCCTGCGCTGATGGTATTAAGGCCCCACTGCGTATCTGGTTTGCGCTTGTGCCTAAAGCGGTTTACTATCTTGCCGTTTTCCTTGAAGGCAATAAATCGTAGCTGCACCAGTGGCGGAAGAGGAGAATTAGTTTTTACATAGCTGCGCAGATAATAGCCACCATAACGGCGCACAGTGAATGAATCGCTTAAAATAAGTACAGATTTAGCGGAGGCATTAATGCGCAAGGAAGTGCGTCCCTCTTTTGTTTCAGAGGGGTCTATGATTACGGGGCTGGAATCCCCGCCCGGAGGATCAAGATGTATAGACCACCCTTTAAGCGCTTCCGAAGCTACATTTGAATAGGGGTTAAAGCTGGGATTGCCAATAAGATTGGAGCTATTTTCCACATCACGCTCGGTAAAAATAAGCGTTGAACTAACACAGGAACTAAGCAGCAGAGCCACTGCAACAACAATCAAGCCAGCTAAGCGTTTGGTCATTTAATAAAACCTCGTTCATTCAAATATTTCAGGATTACTCCCACAGATACTGCATTGATAAGCAAATTGGAACCACCGTAGCTGATGAAAGGCAATGGTATTCCTGTTGCCGGTACCAGACCTATATTCATGCCAACATTGATAAAGGTCTGTAACATAAGATAAGCTAATATCCCTGCGGACGCAACCTTTCTTTCTGTGATTTTAAGCTCGGAAATAGCGAAGATGATGCGAAAGAAGAATCCCATAAATATCGCTAAAAGCAGGATGCTGCCAATAAAGCCAAACTCCTCCCCCACCACCGAAAAGATAAAATCGGTATTGTGTTCGGGTAGGAAATTCATGTTTTTCTGAGTGCCCAGCAGCCAGCCTTTGCCAAACATGCTGCCGCTACCAATGGCAATCTTAGCCTGGATAATCTGATATCCAGCCCCTAAAGGATCTTGCGTGGGGTCCAGAAAGGTGAGAATTCGGTTTTGCTGATATTCCTTTAAGCCCATCCAAAATACCGGTGTGATGAGGGATATGAATACATTGGCAATGCCAGCAACGGTAATTGCCACCCAGGAAAGCCTGGCTCGTAGCAGCAGTAAAACCAGAATTACTATCCATAAAGGAATTGCCGGCCACCACACAGAACTGGCAATGCTAACAATGGGGCTGATGATGAGCAGCACATAAAAAAGCGGAACTTCCACGGCTATCAGCATCGCCAAAAGTGATGCCCAAAAAACCAAAGTGGTGCCAAAATCTGGCTCTACCATGATTAAACTTACGGGAAGTAAAGTAATCAGGAAACCATACAGAATCTGGCGGTACTCGTTCAGGTGCTCGCGGGAGATAATCCTGGCAACCATCAGGATGGTTAGTAGCTTAGCGCTCTCTGAAGGCTGGAAATTTATGCCCCCGAAGCTGAACCAGCGATGCGAACCGTTTATTGCCGGAGTAAACAGCACCAAAATCAACGCGAGGATGTTTACCACAAATAGTGGCAGGACGATTATATCGAAGATGGGCATGGGCAGCCTTAGCAGCAAAGCAATTGCCCCCAAAGCCAAAAAGGCAAAAATTATCTGTTTCCACCAGTTGTTATCGGTATGCACATTATCGCCAATTAAGGTGGTGGAAGCACTGAAGATAGCGATGCAACCCAAAATTATCAGGATGGACAGCAGCACTAACAGCAAGAAATCGAACTTCTTACGGTTAATCATTATTCTTCACCTGCCACTGGCGGATTAGCAATATCAGGAGTGGGTACATCCGTTGTTGCTTCAGCATCCAAAGGAATCTCTTGCTCGGTAATATCTTCCACGGTTCTAAACTGCGGTGGCAAAGGTGCGGCTTTCTTAATATTCTCCAAATTACCCTTATAGTAATCAAATATCCGCCTCGAAATAGGGGCTGCCAAAGCTCCCCCACCACCAGCATTTTCCAGAAAAACAGTTACTACTATTTCTGGTTTGGAGGTTACCAGATAGCCGCAAAACCAAGCATGAGTGGTGCGCCCCATAGAGTTTTCGGCTGATCCAGTTTTCCCAAACACAGTAGCACCACTTATTTTGGCATTGGCACCGGTTCCACCCGGAGCATTAACAACTGCCCACAAGCCTTTCTGGATGGTTTGTATCGTGGAAAGCTTCATCGGTAAACGGCTTTTGGTAAGGGGCATCACTTGCTCGCGTGTTAGCCTGCCACGACCTACAGTTTGCTTCAGCAAATGAGGTTGAGTCCACAGCCCGTTATTGGCAATAGCTGCATAAAAAGCATTCATCTGCAGAGGCGTGGTTAGCACTTCACCCTGACCAATGGAAAGATTAACTTTATGCCCGATAATGCCTACCCTTTTACCGTATGTCTTGCGATACCAATCGGTATTAGGAAACAGTCCGTTACGTTCATTGGGCAGGTCGATACCTGTTCTCCCAAATACACGGCAGGATTTTACATAATCATAGAATTTGTCCAGCCCCAGCTTTAGGGAAAGATCGTAAAAATACACATCACATGACACTTTAAGGGCATCAATTACGTTGTTACTGCCATGCCCGCTATGATTCCAGCAGCGGAAGAAACGGTTTCCCACATCCATCCCCCCTTTGCAGAAGGCTAATTTGGTATATTCGGTTACCACTCCACTATCCAATCCCAGTCCGGCTGTTATTGGTTTGAATACCGAGCCTGGAGGATATGTGCCATGAATCACCCTATCCAGCATGGGTTTTTCGCTGCGGTTCAGATTTGTCCAGATTTCGGGGGTGATTTTCTGCATAAAGAGATTGGGATCGTAATCCGGCTTGCTTACATAAGCCAAGATCCCGCCGCTGCGAATATCTGTAACCACCACCGCACCTATCATTCCTTCCGGGAAGGTATTGGCTACAAATTCCTGCAGGTCGTTATCTATCGTTAACACAACAGATAGCCCATTAAGCGGCTCGATATTACTCTTTTCATCGAATAGCTCCAGGCTGCGCCCTTGTGCATCTACCTGCACAATTTCACGTCCATCCCGTCCCCTAAGCAGAACTTCATAATAGCGTTCAAGGCCGGTTTTCCCAATATAGCTGTTCAGCGAATAGTCTTCCTTCTTGTAAAGTTCGTATTCCTTTTCGTTTATGCGTCCCACATATCCTGTGAAGTGGTTTGGATAAAGATATTCACGCGTACTCCCGATGCGAAAAACAAGCTCGGGATAATAATTCATGCGCTCGGACAGTATAAGCACAGTTTCATAGGGGATATTATCGGCTAACAGGATTTCCTCGTATGTTTTAAAGCGCTGTTTCAGCACAAGATCGTGCAATTCCGTTTCGGAGATTTCAAAGTAGCGCTGCAAGAACTTGGCAAGTGCAGAAAAATTGTGGATTTTCCCGCTGGTAAGATACAGATTGTGCGAAGGTACATTACGCACTATGGGGCGATATTTATGGTCATAAATCTCTCCCCTGGTTGCAGTTATCCTGCGTATTCTTACGAAGTTACTTTCGGCTATACGCTGATAGGTTTTTCCTTTCACCACCTGCAAGCGAAACAAAGAAACAAACAACAGGGCAAACAGTAGCCCCAGGATAACGCGAAAGACAATTGGGGTGGCGGATTTAATCATTGGCGAAGGTTAAACGCACCTTGCTAAGCAGTTGCATACTCCAAAACACCACAAAACTAAGGCACAAGTTATAGCCAAAACCAATCAGAGAAAGCAGCAACAGCTTGTTGCCAAAGCCATAGGCAATGCCAAAAATAAGGAGCTGAATAAACGAGAAGATGATGTTCGCCAGGGCAATAGTAAGCAGCTTTGCCACCATACTATCCACCTCGAAGGGCTTACGAAAGGCGTCTATGGCCAAGCCCATAAACACAAAAAGCAACGCATACATGCCAAATGTTTCAGGATTAACGGCATCAAACATACCACCAACTACAAAACCCAGAATCAGGGCATGATTTCGCTCTCTTGTCCACACCAGATAGATAAGCCAGGGCAAAAGAATATTGGGAATCACTCCACCAACGGTAAAAACCGGCATCACCAGTATCTGGCCATACAGAAAGGCAAGGCCAAGCAGGAACGTCCAGATGATGCTAAGCAGCATAAATTATGCTAACCTGCGCACGATGCAAAGAGGAGTAAGTTCATCCCCCTGTCCCTGAGGGTTATCCTTCATCGCAGCTTCTATGAAATGCTTGGAAACGCCTATGCTACCGCCGATCATCCAGCTTCCACCGATATCATTAATATCCATCACGGCAAAGCCAAAGCCAAATTCTGAGGCTAAATCATCGCATACTTGCTGCGGATTAAGCGGGCCTTTGATCACTGACTCGGTATATGGCGCAACAGGAGAGGTTGTTGCTGCATCCACCAAGGCTGCCTGCATTCCGGCTATCCGATAAAAATCCCCTTTTCTCCCCGTCAGCTTACCAATTGCCCCGATAAATGCAGCAAACAAAATGCGGCATTTGCCAGTTTCTTCGATGGCACATTGCATACTAGTTGGCGCACCTAAACCTATTCCATATGGCACTTTGGCAACATAGCGGCTAAGGATTCTGGCAAGCGGGCTGATCTTTATTTCAGTTACCGGAATGGCTCTGCCCTGAGTAATAGCCAGAGGGCTTTCGCTGATAGTAAGGATGTCCCCTTTTTGCAATAGCGGCAAGGCATAAGCGCTTACTATTGCACTAATTGTGTCATCTGAACTAAGAATTTTGGTTTTCACCGGAATGCGCTCAATGCGCTGTCCAAACAGGCTGATGATTGGTTCAACTGTTTTGCTGTGGCTCAATTTTTCCCACCTTTTTTAAGAATAAAAACATGCTCCAGATTTTCCACCAAGGCAAAGGGAGTGATATCAGCACTGATGAACAGATTATCCTGCGATTCACGAATGCGCTTAATTTCTCCCACCGGGTAAGATTTGGGGTATAATCTGGATAAATTTGAGGTAACAATGGTATCTCCCACTACGATTTCCGAGCCAAGTTTCACCAAGTTCATAGAAATCGTGCCAGTGATATCTGCGTCCAATATACCTTGCACACCTGTGCGGGCATCCATTACTGGAACTTGAAATTTTGGGTTGGAAAAGGGCAGAATTACCGAATGATCGGCATTCACCAAGATGATTTTGCCTACGATGCCATTTGCCGAAATAACTGCCGAACCAAGCTGCACACCGGAACTTAAGCCTTTATCCACGATCAGATTCCGCTCCTGATATTGCCCCGAATAGCCTATTACCTCAGCCAGTTCAAATTGCGTATCACCCGTATCGAAAGTGATGGCTAAAGCCTCGGAATATTGTTTCAAGGCGTTTTGCAGGGACAATTTTGCCAGGGTTGTTTCGGCAAGTTTCTTGCGCAGGGAAAACACTTCCTGCTTTAACTCCTGCGTTGTTTCAATTGCTCTAAGAGAATGCATAAAGGGAAAAAAAACGGTATTACCAACAATCATTGCCTTGCTAATCCGTGCTTCCTTACTACCAATCAACATCAGTAGTGAAAGCAGTATTAGAATCGCTGGAACTAAATTCTTTCTAATCATCAAGGCTGTGCCTTAACTAAAACCATCATTTCCATTTCTCCCTTTTCAGGCAAATGAAAGATGCGAAAAGAGACTCTTAGTCCTCGATGCGTTTAATTAGCACCTGGCGATAGCGATCCAGATCGTCCAAGACCTTGCCAGCACCTTTTACCACACATTCGAGGGGGTCGGGAACAACATGCACCGGTAAATCCACTGTTTTGCGGATTTTCTCGTCCAGTCCTTTAAGTAAAGCTCCACCACCGGTTAAAAAGATACCTCTTTCAGCGATATCGGCGGATAACTCGGGTGCGGTTCTTTCGAATAACCGCTTGATCGCATCTATCATAGTTGTAATGGTTTCCGAAATAGCTTCGCGGATTTCTTCCGAGGTTATTTTTACTGTTACCGGGTAGCCGGAAACGATATCACGTCCGCGCACATCCATGGTTAGCTCTTGCTTCAAAGGATAAGCACTGCCAATGGCAATCTTTATCTTTTCCGCTGTTTGCAAACCAACGTGCAGGTTGTTTTTTTTTCGCAGATAGCTGATGATATCCACATCAATCTTGTCGCCACCTACACGGATGGAATTATGCACCACGATGTGGGACAGCGAGATAACGGCAATTTCGCTGGTACCGCCCCCGATATCCATCACCATATTTCCACAGGCTTCATCGATGGGTAAATCTGCTCCAATAGCTGCTGCAACAGGCTCGGAGATTAAATGCACTTCGCGCGAGCCAGCATGCAAAGCGCTATCCCGCACAGCTCGTTTTTCCACTTCTGTAATGCCTGAAGGCACGCAAACGATAACTCGCGGACGCACCAACAAGCGCTTTTTCTGCGCCCGCAAAATCAGGTTTCTTAGCATCAGCTCGGTTACCTGAAAATCGGCTATCACACCATCTTTCAATGGTTTAATCACCCGCACTTCATCTGGGTTTTTACCCAGCATCACCTTGGCTTGGGAGCCGATGGCAATAATCTTTTTGCTATCTGTGGAAACAGCCACCACGGATGGCTCGTCTATCACGATCCCGCCGTTTTTCTTGTAAACAAGCGTGTTGGCGGTTCCGAGGTCGATCGCAATATCATTTGCCATCATGCCGAAAAAATCAAATATGGACATCTAAAACCTCTCTATTTTAGGAAAACTGAGAATAATTCTAAGTAAGAATACAAAACTTCCAGTATCGTACATGTTTTTTAAAGCACCCACGATGTCAAGAAAAAAGAGGAATGGGTATATCTGTGTTACCTGTAATCCCCGCCTCCGAGCTTGTGTGAAAACGTTTTGTCATACCCGCGGAGGCGGGTATCCAGCCCATTTACAAGTTCTGTAAGAACGGAAGATAATCATATATA
>JAVEUB010000135.1:0-4722 GCA_034005785.1 Cloacimonas sp. (SeqCode)
CGCTGCATTCCCAGGCATCGTCTGCTCTGGTTTTGATCTCTTCCACCGTCATCTTCTCCGATTGTAGCCAGGGTCCCCGGAACTGATTCCACCAGCTCTTGTAGTGGAACTCATTTGCGTATGGATCATCAGCCACCTGATCACTCTCCGAGCCATCCAAACCAGTCTTATCCATCTCGATTACCCTCATGGTCGATCCTAACTTCAATACCCCATTCTTCTCTGCCAGGGCTTCAACTGGATGCTCCGAACCATCATCTCTCATCAGAACTAATTGGCTGCCTGATTTCACTATCTCCTCGAGCTGTGTCATGCCTTTCTTTTGCTTGGTCATCTTGATCTCCTTCTCGGTTACCCGACTGTTAACTTATAGGTTCTACATAGAACCAGTCGCAACCGTGGTCAAGTCCTTTCTGCACAATAGCATAAGATAGATATGGCTTTACGGGCTCTCAATTGTCACAGCAAGATGCCATTTGCAAAAACCGTGAGCTAATTTGCAAAAGCCTTGATCCTTTCATTTGCAAAAATCGTGAGCCAATTTGCAAAAACCTTGATCCAAACCGAGTGCAAAAATGCCATTTGCAAAAATCAGTGAGCCAATTTGCAAATTCAACTGATCCTTTATATCTTCACTGACTCTTTTTAACAGTCTCATTAGGCATATTCCGAGGAAAGTGCAAGAAATATCTTGACCGATATGGCTATTTGGTAAAATAGGAAACATTGAATGAAGAATTAAGAGGTGATGATGATAAGTGACAGCAAATATGAGCAAATGGCAATCATTATGAAAGCCATGGCACACCCCACCCGGTTGTATATTATGGACCAACTCAATGAAAATGAGTATTGCGTTTGTGAACTTCAGGAAAAGATTGGAGCGGATATGTCCACCGTATCCAAACATTTGTCTGTATTGAAACACGCCGGCATTGTAGGTAGCCGTAAAGTAAATAATCAAGTATTTTATAAGCTGCTGTGCCCTTGTGTTTTGGATGTTTACAAATGTGTAGTAGAAATAAAGAAAACTAATTAAAATAAACGAGGTTAACATGAGTGAGAAATGGAAAGAGCTCAAGATTTTGCTGATAATGTTAGGCGTGTTCGTCGCAGCATACTTTTTGCCTTTTACGTCAGCAAGATTTCTGAATGGTTTGCATGAAGCCTTTTTCATGCTGCAGGAATATGCCAGGTTGCATGTGTTATTGTGTTTGATTCCGGCATTGTTTATCGCCGGAGCTGTAAGCGTATTTATCAGTAGCGATTCTGTAATGCGGTTTCTGGGAGCCAAAGCCAAGAAATGGCTGGCATATACTGTCGCATCTGTTTCGGGAGCTATCCTGGCAGTTTGCTCCTGCACAATCCTGCCCCTGTTCAGCGGTATTTACAAAAGAGGCGCAGGCTTGGGCCCTGCCATCGCTTTTCTGTATTCCGGTCCGGCGATAAACATCCTTGCAATCGTGATGACCGCTCGCATTCTTGGCTTACAGATGGGAATAGCCAGAACTGTTGGCGCAGTAGGTTTCAGCGTGGTTATCGGTTATATAATGCATCTGCTTTTCCGCAAGGAAGAACAAACCAGGCAGGAAGGCTTTGCCAATCAAGTCCAAAGCGAAAAGGGCAGACCCCTGTGGCAAACCCTTATCTATTTTGGCTTGATGATTCTGATCCTGATCGTGCTAAACTGGGCAAAACCCAATAGTGCTACGTCCGCACCATTCATGAATTGGATGTTTAACTACAAATGGATAGTTACCGGTGTAATAGCCTTTTTGTTTGGGCTTACCATGAATGCCTTTTACGGCTTTAAACTGTGGAAAGTTATTGTTACTGCCATCATTGTATGGCTTATTGGCTTTTTGTATCCCGGTCAGCCTCTGATTCCTTTTGTGATGGCGATATACCTGTTCAGCATGTGGCTGATTATGGAAAAGGGCGAAATGCACGATTGGCTGGATGCCACCTGGGATTTTGCCAAGCTGATTATCCCCCTGCTTTTTATAGGCGTTATGATTGCGGGTTCGCTGCTGGGACGTCCCGGCATGGAAGCCTGGGTGCCCTCGCGCTGGATAGAAATGGCTGTGGGTGGAAACTCCATCTGGGCAAATTTCTTTGCTGCCATCTCAGGAGCATTTATGTATTTTGCTACGCTTACTGAAGTCCCCATTTTGCAGGGGCTTTTGGGCAGCGGCATGGGAAAAGGTCCGGCATTGGCATTGCTGTTGGCAGGTCCTGCTTTGTCATTACCCAGCATGCTGGTAATCAATACCGTATTAGGACTGAAAAAGACGGCAGCTTTCGTGGCCTTAGTCGTATTTTTCTCTACTATTACAGGTTATTTCTTCGGAGTATTTTTCGCATGATCATGCTTTGGTTTGAAAAGCTGACTGCTGCGCTGTATTCCAATCCGGCTATTGCTCTGGGAGCAGCGTTTGCTTGGGGAATCTTAAGCATCCTACTCAGTCCCTGCCATCTGGCGAGCATCCCTCTGATAGTGGGCTTTTTGGACGGACAGAAAGATATGAATACCAAAAAAGCCTTTAAGCTTTCTGCTTTCTTTACCCTGGGAATCCTCTTGATGATGGCACTGATCGGATTGATAACCAGTCTCTTGGGTAGATTGATGGGTGATATAGGAAACTGGGTGGAACCCGTCATTGGTGTTATCTTTTTAGTGATGGCTTTTTTCATTGCCGACATTATCAAGATGCCTTCCTTCGGTGGAATGCATACCACCAAAAGCAAAGGGTTATGGGCTGCCTTGGGAATGGGATTTTTGCTGGGAATTGCTTTGGGTCCCTGCTCATTTGCCTTTATGGCTCCGATCTTGGGCATTGTATTTGGTGCAGCCGGTTCACAACTGCTCTTTGCCTTGTCTTTGCTGTTGGCTTATATTATCGGGCATTGCCTGGTAATCATCCTGGCAGGCACTTTTGCCGGAGTGGTGCAATCTTATTTGCACTGGACAGAGAAATCCAAAGGAACTAAAATTGTTCGTATCATCTGCGGGATCTTGATCTTTGTCGCAGGTTTGTATTTAATCTTAAAAAGATACATCTAAGTGTGGAGGAACACATGATTATTAAAATACTGGGCACTGGATGCCCCAAATGCAAGAAACTGGAAGCCAACGCTCTTGCTGCTATCGCAGAGCTGGGCATAGACGCTACTGTAGAAAAAGTAACCGATCTGGATAAGATCATGGATTATGGTGTGATGATGACTCCCGCTTTGGTAATTGCTGAAAAAGTGGTTGCCAGTGGGAAGATTTTGGCAGTATCAGATATTAAAGCCCTACTAAGCAAAGGAGTTTAAGTCGTGGCAGAATGCAAATGCACCGGAGGCTGTGCTTCCAATACCGCCCGAAAATCAGTATATGCTTGCGCCGGAGCCAGCAATGTTGGCAGAATGTCTTTGGATATGGCTATCGCCCTGCATCAGGCTAACCGCTATCAGATGGGCTGTGCCGCAGGTGTGGGGGCTGATATCTGTGGTTTTACAGATGCTGCCAAGAGCGAAGACAACACCAACCTATTGATTGACGGATGCCCGGTGGGATGCCTGAAGCAAATGTTTGATAACAAAGGCATCACCAATTGTGACCATATCGTTCTGACTGAAATGGGTGTCGCCAAAAGCGGGAACTTTGAATATGAACACGAAGTTATCGATAACCTGATGAAGCAATTAGATGAGATAGGGCTGTAAGATGCATATCCTGAAATATGTACTGATTATCGCCCTCCTTATGATGTTGTTTGGTTGCAAGGGAAAGGCAGAACAAGCAGAAATGTCTGACCAGACAGAAGTGGCTATCCCGGACAGCAGTTCCACCGCTGTGGCGACACAAGATGAGGCTTCACCAGCCAAATCATCCGATGAAAAAGTAGCCGCTTCACAAAACCAAAAGCAGCCAGCCTCTGAAGCAAAGCCGACAACTGTACAAACCGAAACGAAGAAAGCAGAACTCAAAGGCTATAAAGTTACGTTTATGGAAATCGGTTCCAAAAGCTGCATTCCCTGCAAGATGATGCAACCGATTATGAAAGAAATTGCCGATGAGTATAAAGGAATTGTAAAAGTTGAATTTTATGACCTCGGAGTAGATAGGCAGATTGGACCAAAATACAATATCAGAGTGATGCCCACCCAGGTTTTTTTGGATGCCAATGGCAAGGAATTCTTCCGGCATGAAGGGTTTTATCCCAAAGAGGAACTGGCAAAAATGCTGGATACTCACCTTAGTAAATTGCCTAAATAGATTTTGAAACAGGAGTTGAGATGAAAATCCGCAGAAGTATTTTACTCATCAGCATTATGGTGCTGATGAGCTTGGGCTTGGCTGCCCAAACCCAAGAAGACGCGAAAAAGACCCCCAAAAAAACCAAGGCCAAACCCTTGGTTACTTTCATTGAACTGGGTGCAGAATCCTGCATTCCCTGCAAGATGATGAAGCCTGTGATGAAAGCCATTCAGGAAGAATATGGCGAGAAGATAGAAGTCATCTTTCACGATGTAAACAAAGAGCGTCAATGGGCGTCCACCTACAAAATCAGAGTAATACCCACTCAGGTTTTTCTTGATCAAAATGGCAGAGAGTTCTTTCGCCATGAAGGTTTTTATCCCAAAGAAGACATTATGAAACTGGTGGATAAGCAACTGGGGATTAAGAGAACCGACAAGAAGTAGGAATACTTCTCTGTACTAATCAAGTCAGAT
>JAVEUB010000135.1:4739-7516 GCA_034005785.1 Cloacimonas sp. (SeqCode)
CTCCTGCCGGCATGATAGGTGCCTCCAATTTCTTTGAGCTTTCTGTGGCGGTGGCGATTTCGCTGTTTGGAACAACACAAAAGTAGCATGTAGGAGTATAAAAAAGCTTAATTGACTCTAAACTGGGAGAGATTATGAAAAAAGTACTCATTTTATGCACTGGTAATTCCTGCCGTAGCATCATGGCTGAAGCTATGATAAACCAATTTCTGGGAGATAAATGGCAAGCTTATTCTGCCGGTACCCAACCCTCAGTGGTCAATCCCCACGCCCTTCACGTTTTGCAGGAACTTGGAATTGATACAGATAGTCTTTATTCCAAGTCTGTGACTGAGTTTCTAAAAATAGACGATCTGGATTTAGTGATCACTGTTTGTGATAATGCAAAGGAAGCCTGCCCCATTTTTCTTAAACCTGTTAAGCAGATTCACATTGGTATTGAAGACCCTGCACCATACACAAATGAACCGGATGATATTGCTCTCCCTATTTTCAGGCAGACACGAACTGAGATAATGAATAGCATCATAGCAAATCTTGATGAGCTGGTTAATCAAGATTCTGTTATTTTATAAAGTTACTATAGAAGGTGATTACAATGGCTTGGTTAACTGGTTTTCCCAGAGAAAAGTTGGAATGGTATCCAACTATCGCCCCTGAAAACTTAAGAAGCTGTATTTATTCCCTTTGGAAACTGCTGAAATCGTTCCAGATATTGTCGTGGGGGAAGATGAAACTGTGCTGGGCTTCCCATTCAAGGATTTTGAAAGTATCTGTGAGCTTGTGAATTATCTGGCACAAAAAAGCTATTCCCAATTCCAGGGGAAAGAATGCCTTTGCTACGTTAAAGAAACTATCATGCCCCGAATATACAACGAAAGACGACCCTTTTGAAGCATAGAACCTATCTTGAGTAAACATGGCTGAGACGAATAAACGCTGTATATTATGTTTAGATAAATGAAAGAATATAGGAAGAGAACCGATGGATGATAAGAACCCCAAAAGCCTTAATGATCAAAATCAAACAACTGATGCTGGCTATCTAAAACAAGTTGTTCCCGAGATTGAGCCGAAACATACGCATACGCACGTAGAAGCAGAGTTAATAAGCCCTGCTAAGTTCAGATTTGTCACTTTGCTAAACTTGATTATCACGATTGCGGAATTTGTGGGTGGAATAGTATCCGGTAGTCTTGCCTTACTATCGGATGCTGTCCACAATCTCAGTGATACCGTTTCAATCCTAATCAGCTATTTTGCCTTTAAAATAGCCAAACGCGATAATGACTACAAGCATACTTTTGGCTATCAGAGAGCAGAGATACTGGCAGCTTTTATCAATGCCACAGCATTAGTGGTCATCAGCATTTTCTTGATCTATGAGGCTATTCAGAGATTTTACCACCCCTCCGTCATCAAGGGCTATGTAATGCTTATTGTTGCTAGTATTGGGTTAATCTCTAACTTTATTTCCGTGCTATTGCTGCATTTCGGTTCGAAAGAAAATATCAATATCCGCTCCAGCTATTTACATATGCTGGGGGATACTTTCTCCTCAGTTGGGGTTATTGTGGGAGGTATAGCCATTGTAATCTGGAAAGTGTATTGGATAGATCCCATTATTACTATCCTGGTAGCGCTTTATATAGCAAAAGAAAGTATAGAGATTATCAAAACATCCACTCACATCATCATGCAGGGGGCTCCAGATATCTCTATTCCTAATTTACAAAAAGACCTGGAAGCTATTGAAGGGATTGACAACCTCCATCACGTCCATACTTGGATGATGAATGATAAGTCTGTCTTTTTGGAAGCGCATATAGACGTCCCAGATCAAATGCTCTCCCAGCTTCAACCATTGTTAGAAAATATCAGCTATATCCTTGAATCTAAATATGCTATAGATCATATCACGATTCAATTTGAGTGTGATAGTTGTGTAAACAAAGACCTGGTTTTTCACAAAACAAATAAGTAACTTTAATATGTCATTCACATATTGTTTAGCAAAACCTCGGGAAGAAATTAGATGATGAATTTATACATCATTACTGCGATAATAGTGGTAATCAGCTTCATCGTCGATAGCAAGAAAACACTGATGGGGATTAAAAGCGGATTTCGCATGTTTCTAAATCTGCTTCCTTCTTTTTTGACGGTGTTGATTTTACTTAGTATTGTTTTGGCTCTTGTTCCGATGAATACACTACAAGGGTTATTGGGAAGCCAATCCGGAATACTGGGATACGTGTTTGCTGCGGTGTTGGGTTCAATTGCTTTAATACCCGGCTTCGTATCCTATCCTATGGCTGCAATTTTAATCAAGAATGGGGTGGGTTATCCCATCATTGCTGTTTTTATTACGACGCTTATGATGGTAGGGATTGTCACCTTTCCACTGGAAAAGAAGTTCTTTGGCTGGAAAGTAGCTTTAGTAAGAAACAGCTTGTTCTTCATTGGCGCACTAATTATCGGCTCTGTTATGGCATTGCTTTGGAATGTGGTATGAATAAGTACTTTCATAAACATTTTGTAAGCTTAATGCTCCTCTTAGGTTTTGCTTTGTTTATCCTATTGTCCTATATCAATCATTGGTCGATCGGCTTGTTGGCGCAGCATAATTTTGGTAAGTCATCCAAGGAAATGCTTGGTTTGCTGCCCGTAATGTTCATCTTAACCGAACTTTACCATTTGGCTATTTTTTTACCCTTAAAACAGGCGTTTATGAGCATTTTGGGCAAAACCAGAATTTCCATAACTGCTACTATTTC
>JAVEUB010000136.1:0-7458 GCA_034005785.1 Cloacimonas sp. (SeqCode)
AACAACTGGCCGGATGATTTCCCTGATGAATTCAAGCCGGATAACTCGCTTCCTCCGGATGAAAAGTGGAATATGAACGCTTTGGCTAATCCCTTCACTGCATCTCGTTTGCGCAGGGATTTCCAAGGTTATACCATTTGGGGACGCAGCGGTAGCGGCAGCCAGGAAGACTGGGGAATGATACATCGCTGGGATAAACTTGATACTCCTCAAGACCACGCAGATTATGCAATTAATAGTGGCTCACCCTTATTTAATGATTTTGGTGGCTATCTTGGTATTGGTACTGATCTTCCCAATGCTTCCAATAATCCCGACCCTGCACTGCGAGGATGGCAGGCAAGCCCAGAAGAGTATGCCAAATTCTATCGCTTCGATGAAAACTATATTTTGGTACCAAACGGTTCAAAATTCTACGGATTCCCCATATATAATCCGGATTTGGAGTGGACACCTGCGTTGCAGGCTCAGGCAGATGCAATTGAGGCTGCCAATCCGCATAGTACTCCTGATGATATTTCTAACGTAAAAGTTATGCAAGCCAGGCTGTTTAAACATAGTGAGATGAACGTAAATGTTTACGATGCGCTGGCAGACCTTAAGCTTATCCCGCTAAAAGGACTTGCTTTCCCGGGTGGTGCTGATGCAGATGATCCCACTCCAGAGAATTTGTTAAGCATCAAAAAGGAAAGATTGGCACGTCGTTATTACGTATCCAGCATCATGTATCCCCGCAAGGGCGTAGAATACTACGTTGCTGCTACAGCCTATGATCGTGGCATTCCTTCCAATGTGCCACCCCTGAACTACCTTGAAACCGGGCGTGATGCTGATGCTAACATGAAGGTTATCTTCCCCGGCTCCTTGGCTAAAGGGGATAGTATGGACGATATTATGGTAATTCCTAATCCTTATATCGGACGTAGTAAATTCGACGGTCGTCGCGAAAATGACAAAAAAGGTGATAAAAGCCGTCGCTTGTGGTTTGTGAACCTACCCGAACGTTGCAAAATCCGTATTTATACTCTGGCGGGTGATCTTGTTCAGGAACTTGATCATGAAGGTGCAAGCAATGCAGATATTATCACAATTTCCAAGGCAGCTACTACAGGCACAACAGCCGATGGCATAGAGCCTTGGGATCTACTATCAAAGCATAACCAGATTATCGCCCCCGGCGTGTATCTATTTTCTGTCGAAAACAAAGCTGGCAATGAGATCAAAGTCGGCAAATTTGTGATCATCAAATAAGGGAGGAACTGTGAGAAAAATACTTATTCCGCTGCTTGTTCTTGCGATTGTCGCAATTCCAATGTTCCTTACTGCCAAACCTTTTGGCAAGACAGGGACAGTGGGTCTGCAGTTTCTCAAGCTTGGTGTTGATGCTCGTGCTATTGGCATGGGTGAAGCGTTTACCGCAGTTTCCGACGATATTTCGTCCGTGTATTGGAATCCCGCTGGTTTGGCACCTGCCTACCAGAATCAAGTATTCGTTTCGCATACAAATTGGCCAGCGAATATTATGCACGAATTTGCCGCAGGTTCATACACTAATGGTGTTTCTACAGTTGCTGTCTATGGTAGTGTTTTACACATGGATAACATGGATGTGACTGAAGAAGATACCTTTGGTCCCACCGGGGAAACCTTCACCAATAGCAGCCTGGCTATGGGTGTGAACTATGCTCAGCAATTCACCAATAAATTCTCTGCCGGAGTGGGTGTGAAGTATCTGCGCGAGAACCTTTATGAGTACGCAGTGAACAGCTATGCCTTCGATATGGGCTCCATGTATAATACAGGCTGGAAAAACGTTAAAATTGGCATGGCTTTACGCAATTTCGGCCCGGACATCCGCTATCGGGTGGACGATGATGGAGATAGCAGCTTCGATGAAGATCCCTTCGATCTCTTCGATAATGACGGCGATGGCCAAGCGGACGAAGACGGCATTGAACTGGATAGTAAAATACCCATGAGTTTCTCTCTGGGAATTAGTGGCGATCTGAAAAGAACAGACACAAACTATTGGATTGCCTCTATGCAGCTTGATAATGTGATCGATCGCACGGAAACATGGAACCTGGGCACCGAATACAAAATGGGTAACATCTTCTTCCGCGCGGGCTATCAATTTAACTATGATACCAATGGTGCTTCTGCCGGTTTAGGTTGGCAAGTCCCCACCAGTCTTGGTATCTTCAATATCGATTATGCCTACACAGATATGGGCTACCTGGCTGAGAGCTTTTTTAAAAGCGCACACCGGGTTTCCCTTAAGATGAGGTATTAGTTATGACCAAAAAAGTAATTCAGGAGGAACAATGAAAAGAACACTATTGCTCGCCCTATGCCTTACAATGTTAGTAAGCATCATTTTCGCACAGGAAATGGCGCCAGGGACAAACAGAAAAGTCCTGCAAACAAGCGTGAAGGTAAAGCCAGCTCCCGTACCCAGCAGCCGTGTGGCTCCCGAGTACACATTTACTAAAACGCCGACCTCTCTTATAACTTCTTATTATGATTACATGATTGGAAGCTACAACGGTCTGCCTATTCGTACCATTCCTGCATCTGCTGATGGCGGATATTTCATTACCTATCATGGACAACGTATAACAGGAACTGGTGCTCAACGTCGTGCTTTCTATGCATATATTGATGCAGCTGGAAATGTGGTTAACAACAACGAAATCACAGCGGTTTCAAATCGTGAAGGATATCCCACGGTAGCAATAGACCCTATTTCCGGTAAGCCTTTGTATGCTTGGCATGCCAATACTGATACCGATGCCGAGCTGGAAGTTCAGTTCGCTTCTGATGCTTTCATTGCCGGCCTTGCAGGCTTATTCAATGATCTTCAAGTTGTTGCCGATTCACCTGTAGTTACCACGGCTCCCGATGGCACTGTAACCAGTGACAACGAATTTATCTGGCCTACAGCCCAAATTGGTGTTTCTCCAGTAGCCGGCAAACGTCGTATTTATATGGTTTGTCGTAATGCAGTGACACACACCTTTGGTCCTTCCGAAAACGTTTACATTGCCTATGCAGATTTTGATGGAGACGAGATCGAAAACGGAATTCCCTTGGTGTGGAGCCACACAAGCATTCCAGAAATGGATCAATGGAACGTAGATACCACTTGGCGTCGTCCTTTCCATGCTATTACCACAGATAATTCTGGTAATGTATATTATGCTGGTTACCATTTTGCCACAGAAGCTGATGGCACAACAGACATTCCTGAACCCGATATTGATGTCTTCGTTTGTGGAAACTACGGGCAGGGAACTTGGAGCCGTGCCACCGCTGAGAGCGCAATTCCATCCTGGAATCCCGCAGGTACCCCCGGTGGTACAGGATATTTCGTGGATGACACCAGCACCGCTTATCCTGATAACGAACTCGTTTGGACTCTTGCCAATTCCTCGCATGTGAATGCCACTGTTGATAATAGTGGTAAAGTTCATGTGGTAGGTGTTTGGGCACATTCAACCACTTCAGGTGGCTATTGGGAAGATTATCAAACTGTTAAGGAATTTGTGTTTAATCCCAACGCTCCCACCGATTCAGCTTTTTCTATGAAAGAAATCTATCCTCAGAAGAATGCAGCCGATACTTTTAACCAAGCCTACACTCCCTGGGATATTGCAGCTCCTTGGGGTGAACCCGAGTATGCTCCTGGAGCTGATGGTACAATGTATCTTAATCCCGCAAACATCTGGCCCTTCCCCTACTGGGATTCAACTGCTCATGCTGATGCCATGTTCTTCCACTATAACAACACCAAGATTACCGAAAGCAATGCTGAAGGTATGATGGCTGCCGTGTGGCAAGATTCCCAATATGCCATGGAAGCCAATGTGAATGCAGATCCAGATTTTGCTGCTTATGCAAACACTCCCATGATCTACATTTCCGTAACCCCAGATAATGGAACCACCTGGAGCGAACCTATCGTTCTGGATAATGTAAGAACGCCTGCTTTTACCGGTATTAAGCCTATGTGGGTTTATCCTTCCGACAAAATCATCTACACTGGTACGCAAGACAACCACAAAGTTGGTAAGCTTGGTATCATGTTCTACGATGATTTCACTTGGGGCTCAAATGCCATCGAAACTCCTGTGCATCCCACAGCCGATGGTGGACGCGTGATGTTTACCGAGCTGCAGATTGTCTTCCCCATTGGTGGCGCTAATGAAGATTCCTCTGTAACTCCCGTAACCTCATTGCTTAACCAAAACTATCCCAACCCCTTCAATCCTGTAACAACCATCAGTTTCGATATGCCGAAAGCTGCACCTGCTACCCTGAACATTTATAATGTGAAAGGCCAGTTGGTTAAGACTCTCTTCAACGGAACCGCTACCTTTGGTAAAAACAACGTGAGCTGGAATGGAACCGATAATAGTGGCCTGAACGTCACCAGCGGTATCTATTTCTATCGCCTGTCCACCGACAATAAGGTAGAAACCCGTAAAATGATGCTGATGAAATAGAACTAACAGGTTAACAGGTTAAAGAGTTAACAGGTTAAAGAGTTAACGGGTTAACAGGTTAAAGAGTTAACAGGTTAATAGCTTAAGCCCCGGGTGTAACAGCTCGGGGCTTTTCAATTAATGGTATAATTGCTCTATCTTGAATGATAGAGTAGTCCCATGGAACACCGGATTTATCCGGTCGGTTCTGCCACATTTATGTGGCAGTGAGGCAAGCGAGTTGTTTTCAAAACAGCATAGTCATTCCCACGGATGAGCTTGTGCGAAAACGCTTGTCATTCCTGCGGAGGCAGGAATCCAGCCCATTTACAAGTTCTGTAAGAACGGAAGATAATCACATATATATCAATACTTTAATTGTGTAATCCCAGCGGAATGAAATTATAGAGACAGTCTTTTTTTTCACAAAGAGTAAAAGAGGAAAAGAGGAAAAGAGGAAAAGAGAAAAAGAGAAAAAGAAAAATAGAGACACAAAATGCTGAGTTACATTGGTTTATTTCAAAGATAGTGCTACTTTCAACAGATGATTTTTAACCACAGAGAAAAGCAGAGAAAAGCAGAGAAATATCCATGAAAGCTTCATTTTCGCTACTGAATATGGAAATTAGGACATGCTATTGTAGGGGCGCATTGCGTGCGTCCAAGTTAGCAGAACAATTCATTTTCAGATAGAAGTAGAGGATAAGGTTTTCATATATATGCACAGAGATAAGATTTTGCACACTACTCCTAATATTGCGTCAACCATTAGGCTGGCAATCTCCGAACTTGCCAGAAGCCTCGGTAACTGCTTGTATATAGCTCCCTTGGGAACTGTGGCAATCACGAGATTGCCACCCTCAGTAGTTGATGCTACATCGTGAACTTGACACAACGATAACTTCAGCCAAAATCACTAAAACTTATCCATATCAGCCCAACTCACAGTATTTCTCTGCTTTTCTCTGCTTTTACATGAAAATGAATATTCGGCTACCTTGGGCGAGCGCAAACAAGCCCCTACAAATATATGGGTAAATATTCATTATCAGTGGCGAAAACGCAGTTTTCATAGATGTTTCTCTGTTTTTCTCTGCTTTTCTCTGTGGTTAAAATTCATCAGTTGAAAGTAGCAATATCTTTGAAATAAACCAATGTAACTCAGCATGTTATGTCTCTTTTCCTCTTTGTATAACGATACCACCATATCTTCAATAAGTTATCTCCCGTTTACCTGCTGCTTCTGTTTATTTCTAATAGCAAAACGGAGCCCCGTGCAGGAGCTCCGTAGTTTCGTTAGCGAGGATTTTACAGGTTTTTATGCTTTTCGGCAATAAGCTCCGCCAATTTGCTAAGTTCTGCCAATGCAGAGGCTTTAGCCACACCCTTGCAAATCACCGAGCCAAGTACTTCCACCTTCAGGTTCGGCACCATATGCAGAGTGTTTTCCACCACTTTGGTAGCCCAGCCGTAAGAGCCAATTACAGCGGCAAACTTAGCTTTGGGCTTGATGGCATTTGCCAAAATTGCGGCGTTTGCCACGATAGGATGCGGACCAACATGCACTGTAGGGCTGCCAATAACGATTGTAGCTGCATCCACCAAAGCCATTGCCAGTTTGCCGATATCGGTAACTGCGAGGTCGAACAATTCTACCTTAACTCCGCGTTTGATAAGTTCCTTGCTGAAGAAATCCACCATCTTGGCTGTGCTGCCATGCATGGAGATATAGGGGATAACCACTTTGTTTTGCACAGTGTCCGATACCCAATCTTCATAGGCAGCCATAATGCTTTCTGGATGGTTCCATACAGGTCCGTGGCTGGGGGCTATCAGGTCAAAATCGAGCTCGCGCACTTTTTTGAGATTCGAAACGATATGCGAGCGGAAGGGCATCATGATTTCGGCGTAGTAACGTTTTGCCGATTCCATTATAGCCGGATCGCCATTGTCATAGATCTCGCTACTGGCAGAATGTGAGCCTAAGAAATCACAACTAAAGAGGATACGATCTTCTTTCAGATAGGCTACCATAGTCTCTGGCCAGTGAACCCAAGGGGTGTAAATAAAGCGTAACGTTTTATCGCCCAAATCAAGAATCTCTCCATCTTGCATCGTGCGAAGCTTTTCGGCTGGCAATAGCAAGTGCTCAATCAGCAAGTCTTTAGCTTTGGGCGAACAGATTATTTCTGCTTCCGGGAAAAGCTCCAGCAGCATGGGTATGCTTCCGGAGTGATCCTGCTCCGAATGCAGGGTTACTATATAATCGAGCTGTTTCAGCCCGGCCAGATTTTCCAGATAACTATCGGCAAATTCAGGATCCACGGTGTCGATAATAGCAGTTTTCTGGGAACCCTGAACTAAGTATGAATTATAACTTGTGCCATCGGGAAGCGGAATCAGGGAATCGAACAATCTGCGACTCCAATCCTGTATGCCCACAGCAAAAATGCCGTTTCGGATACTTCGTTTGTACATGGTAAACTCCTTTGATGCTTTTCTGATACATAGTATAAGCGGATTCTCTGCTAATCACAGTAAAAAAGTATGATATTGCTTAAAAGAGGAGTTTTCCTTTTGCCAAGCTACTAACAGGCAATTTTATTTATTGTTCGCCCTTGCTAAACAGCTTTAATCACATCTTAATCCCCCCTTAATCAAGTCTTAATAATTAAGGCTTGATTAAGGCTTGATGGTCATTTGATTAAGAGTCCATAGCAAGGTGGAAATGGGGTGGAAATCTCCTGATTTCCACTTTTAGGGATTCTGTATTATTATTTTACAAAGAGTAAAAGAGTAAAAGAGTAAAAGAGTAAAAGAGTAAAAGAGTAAAAGAGAAAAGAGACAAAAGACTGAGATACATCGGTTTACTTCAAAGATAGTTGTTCTTTCAACAGGTGAATTTTAACCACAGAGAAAAGCAGAGAAAAGCAGAGAAACATCTATGAAAACTGCGTTTTCGACACTGATAATG